>JAIRUZ010000029.1 GCA_031254115.1 Streptococcaceae bacterium | reverse complement strand
AAAGCCATTGTCGCGGAAAAAATCATAACTTGCATAAATCAGCGCATTTCGGACTTGCATAATCGCGTGCTGACGACGGCTGCGCAGCCACAGATGACGATTGTCCATCAAAAAATCGGTCCCGTGCTCTTTTGGCGTGATCGGATAATCAGCCGAATCGCCAATCAGCTCGACGTCAGTCACATCAAGCTCAAAGCCAAATTTCGAGCGCGCATCTTCCTTGACGCGGCCTGTCACATAAACGGACGATTCTTGCGCCAAGTGTTTTATCGCATCGAATTTTTCACTGCCCGCTTCCTCACCGTACAGCTCAAGAAAATTGGGTTTGAAAACAACGGCTTGCATAAATGCCGTCCCATCGCGCAATTGCAAAAATTGCAATTTGCCTTTTCCTGATTTGTCCGCAATCCATGCGCCGATTTTGACGGTTTCGCCCAGATGCTCTGAAACTTTGTTAATTGTTATTAAATCACTCATTTTTTAGTTACTTTCTATAAATTTTTTAATTCTACCAATGGCTTTTTTGAGACTTTCGAGATCTGTCGCATAACTCAGCCGGATGTGCTCCGAGCTGCCAAATCCCGCGCCTGTGACAACTGCCACGTGCGCTTTTTCAAGTAGCGCGTCGCTAAACGCCGTCACATCTGTAAATCCTGTCAGCCGCATCGCTTTTCGCACATTCACAAAGAAATAAAAGGCGCCGTCAGGTTTTACGACTTCAAAGCCAGAAATCGTGGCTAGAAGCGGATAAATCGTGTTCAAACGTTCCTCAAACGCTGCGCGAAATGGCTCGATGTCAACGTCAGCCGTCCTAAATGCTTGAATCGCCGCGTATTGGCTGACAGAAGTCGGATTTGATGTTGTTTGTGAGGCAATCTTTCCCATCGCGCTGATAATTTCTGGCGAGCCGACCGCAAGACCAATGCGCCAGCCAGTCATGCTATACGTTTTTGAGACGCCACCAATCACCGTTGTTTTTGCACGAATCGCAGCACCCAGACTTGACAGCGGCGTAAAAGTCGCGCCATTGTATACCAGCTGATGGTAAATATCATCTGCCAAAATCTCGATGTCGTGCGCCACCGCCCAATTTCCAAGCGCTGTCAGCTCCGCGCGCGTATAAATAATGCCTGTCGGATTTGACGGTGAATTCAGCACCAAAATGCGCGTTTTGTCAGTCCGTGCAGCTTCAAGTTGATCCACGCTCACCTTGAAATGCCCGGCTTCGCTTGTCCTGACAATCGCGGGCACGCCGCCCGCCATCTTGACCTGCTCAACATAGCTGACCCAGTATGGCGCAGGAATCAGCACCTCGTCGCCCGAATCAATGAGCGCAAGAAAGTACGCATACAAGGCAAATTTCGCGCCCGAGGTTGCCAAAATTTCATCTGGCGCAGGTACATAGCCGTAATAACGCCTGAAATAGTCGGCAATGGCCTTTTTCAACTCAGGAAGTCCCGTCGCTTGCGTGTAAAAACTCGCGCGCCCATCCTTAATCGCCGTAATAGCTGCGTCTCCAATCGCTTTTGGCGTTTGAAAATCAGGCTGACCGAGCGTCAAATCAATGATATCAATGCCCTCATTTTTAAGCGCGCGCGCGCGTTTTGACGCCGAAAGCGTCACAGACTCTTCTATTTCCGAGACAAATTCGGATATTTTTTTCATCCGTTTCATTATAACAAAAACAAGCCCCAATCGGGAAAAACAAAAAATCAGCTGCGCTGATTTTTCATCATTGAATCTATCTAATAAATTTGTTTGCCTGTTTTAAAATCATAAAGTTTAAATGCCGTCGGTGTATTGCTTTCCCAAACAGGCTGATTTTTGTACCAGCCAACTGACAGAGGGTCGGTTGTTGTAGGTTTTTTACCATTTTCAAGCGAAATCGTCTGAATGGCGCCGCCGGATTTCGGAAGCAAAACCGCGATATTTTTTCCTGCCGCGTCTTCTCCTGTCAGGCTGTACACGCTCACGTCCGTTGTCACAATCTCAAACGTTTTGACCGTTTTGAGACTCGTTTTTTCTTTGGCAATCGCAATCGCCGCGCGCTCGGTTTTCTGATAGGGACTCGCTACAAAATAAAACGTCGCAAAAATCGCAAGAAAGCTGACCGCAACAATTCCCAAAATGCCCATCACCAGCTGATCGAGCACTGACATTTTTTTTCGTTTTTTCATTGGACTCATTATAGCATAAAATCGCGCGCGCGTTTTATGACTTCATCAAGCGTATCTGTGACAATCGGCACCGTTTGCGCTATGTTTTCACGCATTTTTTTCGCGTACGGTTTTTCTGCCATGCGGCTGTCAAGCAAAATCACGGCAGATTTTTGCGTCGGCCTGCGATTCACACGGCCCATGGCTTGGCGCAATTTGAGAGTCGCGAGTGGCACGGAAAATTCGATAAAGCCGTTGTCAAATTGCTCCGCATATTTTCGGGCGAGAATGTCCGTTGGCTGCGAAAACGGCAGGCGCACGATGACGAGAAGCACGCGGTTGAGCGTCTCAAAATCAACGCCCTCCCAGAATTTGCCTGTCGCAAGAAGAATCTGCGCTTTTTTTGATTCAAACGATTTTTTGAGCTGCTCGGCATCGCTCGCAGGCTGCTGCGCAAGAAGCTCAATCTCTGTCAGCTCTGACAGACTTTCCGCAGTCGCATCGAGCATTTCCTGGCTCGTGAACAGCACGAGAATCGGGCGTTTGAGCGCTGACAGCTGGCTGATAGCGTTTGCGGCGTACGTCGCGTACTCAAATGCGGGCACTTTTGTCACGTCAGGTCCATCTGCCACACTCAAAAACGTTTGATTTTTCTGCATTTTTTGCGGGAATTGATAAAAATTATACGTGGGGAAGCCCAAAAGTTCAGGCAACACCGGATTTTTTGGGGAGAACGCGAGACCTGCACCGATGAAAATTTGCTTCGTTCCCGCGGGCACCAATTTCGCGAAATTGTAGAAATCGCGCGGGCTCGAATGCAGCCCGTTTTTGTCCGCCCAATAAATGCGGCTGTCGTCAGCCAAAAATTCTGTCAGCTCGCGCATTTGCAGCTCCTGCGCGTCCTGATACATTTTTTGCCGCGAAATTTCAGGCTGCGTCAGCTGATACGTGAGTGACTCAACCAGCCGCCGTTTGACGCGATTTTTAGAGAAATCAAGTGCCACGAGCGCGTCTAAAACCGCAAGCGCGCGCTGTTGCGTTGCTTCAAGAACTGACAGCAAACTTTGCGCCTCATCGACAACTAATACGCGATTCTCCAAAAACGTTTCGGGATAGTCTGTCAGCCGATGCGCGAGATACGCGTGATTCACGACAATGACGTCCGCCTGACGGGCGTTTTTTTGCGCGCGCCGCCAAAAATCCAATTCGCCGCTGAGCGTGTGTTCGCTAGCCTTGCCGTCATGCGCCACAGATTCAAGCATCGCGCGGCTCGTCATATTCGCCGACAGCTCAGAAAGCTCGCCCGTCCGCGTTTGCGTCAGCCAAACCAAGCATTTCATCTTGAAAATTTCTGTATTTTTGCTATCGGTCGTCTCTTTCAAAAACGCACGCAATTTTTCAATCGAAATATAATTTTGCGTGCCAATTAGGCGCGCACTTTTCACACCAAATTTTTCCTGAAGACGCGGCAACACGGTTTCCATCAGCTGCTGCTGCAAAAGTTTCGTGGGTGTTGACACCACTAATTTGCGGCCTGCCGCGAGCAGCGCCAGCAAATAGGCGTACGTTTTCCCGCTACCTGTCGCGGCTTCAAAAAATGACGGCACATTATTTGCCAAATCTTGCGTTATCAGCGCTGACAGCTTTTTTTGGTCGCGCCGCACGTGCAAACCGAGCGCTGTCAGCACTGACGAAAACTCAGGAACTGCGCTTTCAGTCAACGGCCCATTTTCGGCTTCTGCAAGCGTCGCAATACCGCCACGAAGCTCGAGTTCGGGCACATTTTCCGGGCAGTCAGAAAATACGTCCTCAATCACAAGCCGACTTTCCGCTATCAATTGCCCTGAATGCCGCAAAATTTCGCGTACGACAGCTTTTGGCAACGCCCGAATTTTCCCTTGAATCTGTTTGAGTAATTCAGCCGTCGCAAGCGCGTCTGAAAGCGCTGTGTGCGGATTTTTATTGCGCAGCCCGAGCGCCACGTCAAGTGCATCAAGCCCGTAGCGCTCAAAGCTCGGGTAAAAAACGCGCGCCAGCTCGACCGTGTCCACGCACGGCATTTCAAGCTTATAGCCGCACGCAAGCAGCGAATCCGACAGCAAGCCATAATCAAATTTCACATTGTGCGCCACAAAAACAGCGCCATCAAGCGTCAGCCTGATTTGAGCTGCAAGCGTGGCAAAATCAGGTGCCACAGCAAGTCTGGCATCTGTCAGCCCTGTCAGCTCACGAATTTTTCGCGACAATTTCTCGTGCGGATTCACGTCCGCCGCAAATTGTCCCACCCGTCGGCCATTTTCCATAAGGACAATCCCGACCTGAATAATCTTGATTTTATCGCCCGATTTCCGCGCATCCGTGGCCTCGAGATCGACGATTGCAAAACGCGTCATAGTTATTTAAGTATAACAAAAAAGGCTTTCTTATGAAAGCCCTGAGATTTCGCCCGCGTCTGAAAGCGTCATGCCAAGCGCCGCTGGTTTTTTCGGCAAACCTGGCATCGTGATGATTTTCCCGAGATAAACAACGACAAATCCTGCCCCTGCCTTGGCGCTGAACCCGCGCACGGTGACCGTAAAATTCCGTGGAGCGCCAAGTAATTTTGCGTTGTCAGAAAATGAAGCCGGCGTTTTTGCCACACAAATAGGCAATTTGTCCCAGCCATTTGCGCGTAAACGCGCCAAATCTGCTTTTGCAGCATCTGTCAGCGCAACACCATCGCCACCGTACATCTCGACAACCAATTTTTCAAGCTTTTCAACTACTGGCAAGTCAGGCGCGTAAGCAGGCGTAAAATTTTTTGGCGTACTCAGCTGTGCCAAAACTTCGTCAGCAAGCAGCAGGCCACCTTCGCCCCCTTTTTCAAACACATCAACTACCGCAATAGGCACTTTCAGCGCCTCAACAAGCGCTGTCAGTCGTGCAATCTCGGCTTCCGTGTCCGTCGCAAACCGATTAAGCGCGACAACCACTGGCAAGCCAAAATTCTGCAAATTGGCAATATGCCGCGCCAAATTCTGAAAACCGTCCGTCAATGCGAGCACATTTTCATCCGCCAAATCCCCGCGTGCGACGCCGCCATTGTATTTCAGCGCGCGCACCGTCGCTACAAGCACAAGCACGTCAGGCACTTTCCCGAGCACGGGTACTTTGAGATCTAAAAATTTCTCCGCGCCCAAATCCGCGCCAAATCCCGCTTCTGTAACCACCACATCGCTCATCGCAAGCGCCGCCCGCGTCGCCACCACTGAATTGCAGCCATGCGCAATATTTGCAAATGGCCCGCCGTGCACAAAAGCGGGCGTGCCTCCAAGCGTTTGCACCAAGTTTGGCAATAAAGCGTCTTTGAGCAAGAGCGCTGCCGCGTCAACCACGCCCAAATCTGCGATCGTCACAGGTTTTTTAGCATTCGTGTAGGCTACAACCATGCGCGAAAGCCGCGCCTTCAAATCCGCCAAATCCGTAGCCAGACACAACGCTGCCATGATTTCAGACGCCGCCGTAATCTCAAAGCCGTCTTTTCGCGTAATGCCATTGACCTCGGCGCCTTCGCCAACCGTAATCTCGCGCAATGCGCGATCGTTCATATCCATCGCGCGCCGCCACACCACGCGCTCGGGGTCAATCTCGAGCACATTTCCCTGATACAGCGAATTGTCCAGCACTGCCGCGATTAGATTATTCGCTGACTCAATCGCATGAAAATCGCCCGTAAAATGCAAATTAATCGCGTCCATCGGCGCAACTTGCGCATAACCGCCACCTGTCGCGCCACCTTTCATGCCAAAAACAGGCCCCAAAGACGGCTCACGAAGCGCGACGCTCACTTTTTTTGCACGTAAACTAAGCGCATCAGAAAGCCCAATTGACACCGTCGTCTTACCCTCGCCCGCAGGCGTTGGATTGACAGCTGTCACGAGCACCAATTTCCCAAAATCTGCTCTGTCAGCGCTGACAGACTGTATTTTCGCCTTGTCAGTCCCATAAGGAATCACTTGTTCAGCTGACAGCCCCAATTTTCCTGCAATTTCCGTAATCGGGCGCAACGCCGCCGCGCGCGCAATCTCAATATCCGTTTTCATAGTCCCTATTATACATGATTTCAGCAGCACTTTCTCATTTTTTCGCCGCTCGCTCAAAATCGCCCCCCATACTTCATCTGAGTATAGATATTTTCAAAAATAAAGGGGATCATTGAAATCAGAACATAAGCTGGCCAAATCCAGACGACAAAAAAGCCCAGACCAATAATTCCGTAGTAAATCGTCTGTCTACCTCGGCCAAAAGTCGGAGAATACTCATATTCTCCCTCACGAATCAGCTCTTTTTGCATCAACGTGAAAGCAGCTGACCAAAATGCGATAACAAGCAAATACAAGAATTCTGGCAAGAAACCAAAGATATTTCGCCCTACCCAAGCCGTAGTAAATGGAAAAAGTGACATCGAAAAGACCCACAAGCCGTTGTACCAATAGACTTTTCCATTGACTTTCTTGACCTTACTGAAAAGTCCATGATGATTAAACCAAACAATCCAGATTAC
>JAIRUZ010000068.1 GCA_031254115.1 Streptococcaceae bacterium | reverse complement strand
ATTTTTCCGTGAAACATGTTCATGCCGCAGGCGAAATTGTATTCACCAGGCGTGAGCGCCGCGAGATTGATGGGCACATCTGCATGCTCGGGAAGTGCGGCATTGATTCCAAAATCGCTGAAAACAACGTGATCCAGACAACTTGACGGATCCTTGCGATTAAACGTCAAAACCGACGGAATCCCAGCTTTCAGGTTAATGACGCTCGGCTGATAGCCGCCGTCCACGCTGACAGCCACTTGCTGCTCGCCGTCAAGCAGCGTCGCCTCGCCCGCCGCCGTCTCGTGCGGCCCGAAAAACCACCAGAGAATAAAGCCAATTGCCGCGAGTCCTAAAATAAGAACTGTTATTTTTGTGATCATGTGTCACTCCTTAATTTTTTATTGTTTACATTTGTAAACTTTCGACATTGTTATTTTATCACTTCAATGAATGTCTGTCAAGAATAAACACACACTAAATAATTTTTGTCAGCGCTGACAGAAAATTTCCTGTGAAAAGCACGATTTTTTGATAAAATAAAAGCATGCTACGAATTTCTCAGATAAAATTGGCGCTTGATGAGCCCCTTGACGCGCTTCGTGCGCGTGTCGCAAAAAAATTGCGTGTAACTCCTGCAACATTCACAGAATTTCGGATTTACAAAGAGTCAATCGACGCCAGAAAGCCGCATGAAATCTGGTTTTCTTACACAATTGACGTGACGCTAGAGGCCGCTATTGAGCAGAAAATTTTGTCAAAAAAGCCAAAAAACGTTGCTGTCACGCCCGATTTGAGCTATCATTTTCCGACAGCTGGCAAGAAGCCACTGACAAAGCGCCCTGTCGTCATTGGCTTTGGGCCTGCGGGCATGTTTGCGGCGCTGCTGCTCGCGCAAATGGGCTACAAGCCGCTTGTGCTTGAGCGCGGCGAGGCGGTTGACGCGCGCGTGGCTTCTATTGAGCGTTTTTGGGCTGACGGTAAGCTCAATCCTGCGTCAAATGTCCAATTTGGCGAAGGCGGCGCGGGCACTTTTTCTGACGGCAAATTGACCACACGCGTGCGCGATTTGCGCAGCCGCAAAGTCATTGAGGAATTTGTCGCGGCGGGCGCGCCCGAAGATATTCTCTACAAGGCGCATCCGCACGTTGGCACGGACTTATTGCGCGGCATTGTCAAAAATATTCGCCAAAAAATCATTCAGCTCGGCGGTTCTGTCAGCTTTGAGCACCAAGTCACGGATTTTGAGACGACTAACGGCAAGCTGTCAGCGCTGACAATGGCTGACGGCACGCGACTCTTGACTGATGCGGCGATTCTCGCAATTGGCCACAGCGCAAGAGATACATTTGAGGCGCTTTACAAGCGAAAAATTGCAATGCAGGCCAAACCTTTTGCGGTCGGCGTACGCATTGAGCACCCACAAACTGTCATTGACCGCGCGCAATACAAGGAATTTGCAGGCCACGCGCGCCTAGGCGCTGCCGAGTATCGCTTAACTTACAAGGCGAAAAATGGGCGTGGCGTGTATACCTTTTGCATGTGCCCAGGCGGCCTTGTCGTGCCGTCAAGTAGCGAGCCTAACCGCCTTGTCACAAACGGAATGAGCGAGCACGCGCGCGATGCGCAAAATGCAAATAGCGGGCTTCTTGTGCAAATTTTCCCCGAAGACTTTCCAGACAACTCGCCGCTTGCTGGCGTTGCCTTTCAGCGCGAACTCGAGGAAAAAGCGTTTAAAATGGGCGGCGGCGGTTATAAAGCGCCCGCACAACTTGTCGGCGATTTTCTTGCCAATCGCGCAAGTACCGAAATACGCACGGTCACGCCATCTTATGCGCTTGGCGTGACACCGACCAATCTGGCTGAGCTTTTTCCCGATTGGGCAACAGAGGATTTACGCGCAGCCATTCGTGACTTTGATAACAAACTTCATGGCTTTGCCATGCCTGATGCAGTCATGACGGGCGTCGAATCACGAAGCTCCAGCCCCATTCGCATCAATCGCGACGATGAAACACTCGAGTCACTCTCAACTGCTGGGCTCTATCCCGCGGGCGAGGGCGCAGGATTTGCCGGCGGCATCGTTTCAGCTGCCATTGACGGTCTCAAAGTCGCCGAAAAACTGATTGAAACCTACGCATCTCTAAGCGAATACTAGAAATTGTTTCATTTTTAAAAAAATTGTTTTTACTATTGCAACAATTCATGAAATCTGCTATAATTATCGTTGAAAGGGCTTACACATTATGAAATACGAAAAACTTTTACCACGCTTTCTTGATTATGTCAAGATTAACACACGCTCAGACGAAGCGTCCACAACCACGCCCACCACACAATCTCAAGTTGGTTTTGCGGCCAAGCTCGCAGATGAACTCCGCGCGATTGGTGTCCAAAATGTCCATTATCTGACATCAAACGGCTATGTCATCGGCACAATTCCTGCCAACACGGACAAGACGGGCATCCGTAAAATGGGGCTCATTTCCCACATGGATACTGCCGATTTCAATGCGGATGGTGTGAATCCGCAAGTGCTTGAAAATTACGATGGCGGCGTCATCAAGCTCGGCACAACTGAGTTTACACTCGATCCCGCTGAATTTCCAAATCTCAAAAATTATAACGGCCAAACGCTCATTCACACAGACGGCACGACGCTGCTTGGCGCTGATGACAAAGCGGGGCTCGCTGAAATCATGACCGTTGCTGATTTCCTGATTAATGGCGACGGGCAAAAAATCCCACATGGCGAGATTCGCATTGGTTTTGGTCCCGATGAGGAAATCGGCATCGGTGCTGACAAATTTGATGTGGACGATTTTGACGTTGATTTTGCTTATACGGTTGATGGCGGTCCACTCGGCGAGCTTGAATATGAAACGTTCTCTGCTGCTGGCCTCGTTGTCAATGTTCAAGGCAAAAATGTCCACCCAGGAACCGCCAAAAACATCATGGTGAACGCACTTCAGGTTCTCATTGACTTCCACAATGCGCTCCCAGAATTTGACCGTCCTGAAAAAACTGAAGGACGTGAAGGCTTCTTCCACCTTCTGAAAATGGACGGCGCGGTTGAAGCAGCCAAATCAACCTATATTATCCGCGATCACGACAAAGAAGCGTTTGCGGCGCGCAAACAGCTCGTCGTTGATCTTGCCGCTAAAATGAACGCTGAACTCGGCGAAGAGCGCATCACGCTTGATCTCAAAGATCAATATTACAACATGGCTGAGATTATCAAAAAAGATATGTCTATCATTGAGCTTGCGAAAACGGCGATGGAAAATCTTGGCATCACACCGAAAATCGAGCCAGTTCGCGGCGGAACAGATGGCTCTAAGATCTCATTTATGGGGATTCCAACGCCAAATATGTTTGCAGGTGGCGAAAATATGCACGGTCGCTACGAATTTGTCAGCCTAGAGTCTATGGAACAAGCCGTAGACACTGTGCTTGAGATGATTAAACTCAACGCAAACTAAGAGATTTATTCATTTTTATTTTATGGTAAAATAAAGTGTTGCCTTTTTGGCAACAGAACTTATAAATTTTATTAATAGGAGGACATTTATGTCTGAAAAAACGAAAGGAAAATTGTCACTTGTCGGTTTGGCGTTGATGATTTTCACCTCTGTGTACGGGTTCAATAATATTCCCCGTGCCTTTTACATGATGGGATACGGTGCAATTCCTTGGTATCTCATTGGCGCACTTGGCTTCTTCTTGCCTTTTGCTTTCATGGTGACTGAGCTTGGATCTGCCTTTAAAGAAGAAAAAGGGGGCATCTATTCTTGGATGGAAAAAGCCGTCGGTCCTACTTTTGCCTTTGTAGGAACGCTTATGTGGTATCTATCATATCTTGTGTGGATGGTCAACATTTCCTCAGGTATCATGGCACCTCTGGGCGCAGCCATTTTTGGTAACGCGTCCGTTATCAATAGTCTGCCACCTTATGTGATGTCGCTGATTGGTGTCGGTGTCATCACCCTTGTAACACTTTCTGCTTCTTTTGGTATGAAAGCCATCTCAAAAGTCTCTGCTGTTGGTGGGATTGCCGTTCTCTCTCTCAACGCCATTCTTTTGATTGGTGCAATTATCGTCTTAATTGCAAATGGAGGACATGCGGCAACCACCCTTGATTTACATGCGCTGACAACGAGTGCCAATCCAACGTTTGACAATACGTCTATCATTGGCTTCTTTGCTTTCATTGTCTTTGCAATCTTCGCTTACGGCGGTGTTGAAGCCGTCGGTGGTTTGGTTGATGAAACAGAAAACCCCAAAAAGAACTTTCCTAAGGGTGTCTTGATTTCAGCCGTTATCATCGCAATTGGCTATTCCCTTATGATTCTCATGGTTGGTATTTTCATGAACTATCAGACACACGGCGAATTCTGGGAAGGTGTTAAGGCAAGTAAATACAACTTCGGTAATGCATCCTACGTTATCATGGATAATTTGGGGCAATCTCTCGGACGCGCATTTGGTGCAAATGCTTCTGGAATTAAGTTTGCTGGCGAAGCGATGCAACATTTCATGGGACTTGCTATCTTCTTGTCACTCTTGGGTGCTTTCTTTACACTCATTTATTCTCCAGCCAAGCAAATTATCAGCGGAACGCCTGACAAGCTTTGGCCTGGTAAATTGGGGCACATTGATGAAAAAACAGGGATGCCACGTAATCTTATGACGGCACAATGGGCCGTTGTTGTGATCATCATTTTGGCTGTCATGCTTGTCAACTTGGGCGGCACAGCAGGACAAAAGGCAACAGGTATCTTCTTTACTATTTTAACCAATATGACAAACGTTGCGATGACTTTGCCCTACATGTTGATTACCTACGCGTTCTTCAAGTTCAAATTTAATGATAAAATCAACAAACCGTTTACCATTTACAGTAAACCAATGGCAGTTGTTGCAACTGTTGCTTCATTGTTGGTTGTCGGTTTTGCGGACGTGTTTACGATTCTTCAGCCGCTCATTCAGCCAGATTCAGTCGCAGGGACTGGCTTAAATCCAATCATTTCATTCCTTACGATGATCTTAGGGCCTATTATTTTCGCGGCCGTTGCGATTATCATGATGCAGATTTACAAAGCTAATAATCCTGAGGAATATGCAGCCTTATCTGAGCTCTCAGCTTCTGAAACAGAAGATTGAAGACTTAAACCCTGAACAAATGTTCAGGGTTTTTTATTAAATATTAAATATCCAGGTGTTTTGCGCGCCGCTGAGTGCGAGAGATTGTGAGATGCGAACGGCGTCGATTTCACTTGGGGCAAGAGCAATGATAACGCCGCCAAGACCCGAGCCCGTCAGCTTCGCGCCAAGTGCACCCGATTTTCGAGCGGCTCGAATGAGTGTTTCAAGCGTCGGATGCGAAACGCCCATTTTTTCGAGATTTTCTTGCGCCTGATTCATCGCGACACCGAGTGATTCTAAATTATCAGTGCCAAGTATTTTGCGCACATCATGCGTTAATTGACCGAGTGCAGCGATTGATTTTTCAGTTTCCTCGGTTTTTTCTATGAGATTATTTTGCACGATAGAAACCGCCTGCGTCGTGCGTCCGCGAATGCCGCTGTCAGCGATGACAAGAAAGCCCGCGAGCGTCACATCAATTGTTTTCATTGGCGTGCCTTTGACAAACCAAATCGGTTTTGATGAATTGACCGCCGCCGCATCCACGCCTGACGCGCGTCCGTGCATGATTGTTTCTGAAAAATTGACGTGATAAAAAATGTCGCTCATCGAAAGTTCCGTGTCAAAGAAATTGTAAAAGGCACGTGTAATCGCCGTTGCGAGCGCAGCTGATGCACCAAGACCCCGACCGCGCGGAATATTTGAGTCAATTTCAAGAGAAAACGGCAATTTTTCGGCGTGAAATTTTGCGAGAAGTCGTAAAATCAGCTGACGAATGCCTTCAAAATCCTCGCCCATGCGCTCGAGACGCCGTCTCATATCCGCGTCCTCGATATATTGCCCGAAGCCTTGTTCTGTCAGCGTGACTTTCATTTTCAGGATCGTGACGGGCAACGCAATCGCTGGCTGACCGTAGACGACCGCGTGCTCACCCACGAGAATCAACTTCGCGTGCGCCTCACCAATTCCGATTTTCTGCACTCTCATATTCCCCTATTTTATCAAAAATGCCGTATAATGGGGCTATGGAAACTCTCATTCAAAAAATACATGCCATGGAAATCGTGACGCTTCGCGAGGCAATGATTTTTTCAGGACTGACAAAAGATGACATTTTAGCGCTTGTCGCAGCTGACAAAAGCCTCAAACTCTTCGACAATGAAACGGGCATCTGGTACAACGAAAACGCCAAAGGTCATTGCTGATAAAAAACGCCACCAGAGATTTTCTCGGCGGCGTTTTATTATCGAATCTGTTTCATCACCCTGCTTTGCCCCTAAAGGGGAAAGCGACCTCTAAGCGCTAAAGCGCAAGAGTCTGCTCTTCGTCTAACCACGCTTTAGCGCTCGGCGCAGGACGCCGAGTAAATGAACGCAAAGCTGAGTTGCTACTCGACTTGCGGCTTTAGCCGCTTAGCGAGAGTGGACAGCGTAGCCGAAGGCGAAGATAGCCTTCAAAAGCAAAACGGGTGATGAAACAAGTTTATTTGTATTCGCTGGCGGCTGGCGTGCGGTCAGCTTTGAACCATTCCTCGGAGAGTTGTTTGAGCGTGCCATCTGCTTGAAATTTCTTGAGCTCCGCGTTGAGCGCTGTTTGCAGCTTGGTCTCGGATTTCGGCAAAATGAAATAGCTGTATGTCTGGAACTCTGGATAATTCGCCAAATCACTCGGATCGTTTGCAACGACTTTGTCTGACAGCCCGCGCTGCGTGACATAATTGCTGGCAGCTGCTTTGTCAGCGAACAAGAAGTCAATCTTGCCGGTTGAAATCTCGTAGAGGCGGTCAGAGAGCGCGTTGCCCGAGTAGGAAATCGTAATCTGCTGCTTCGGATTTTTCGTGTTCCACGCCTCCATAATCGCGCCGTAATTCGTGCCCGTCGGGATTTCGGTGTGCTTTCCAAAAAGACCTGCGACCGTCGTAATCGGAGCCGATTTACGCGAGAAAATGGCGTTTTCGCCCTTGAATTCGGGATACGTATAGAGATATTTTTCTGCGCGCGCAGGCGTTTTTCCAAAATTATTCATGGCCATTTGCGCACGTCCCGCGTCAAGGCTCAGCAAAATGCTGTCGTCTTTGACTTGTGAAAATTTGAACGTATAGTTTGACAAATCCGCGTCGATTTTCTTCATCAGCTCAACTTCAAAACCTGTGTAGCTGCCGTCTTTCGTAAATTCAAACGGATTCGACGAGGCTGAGGTCGCAATCGTAATTGTTTCAACGGCCGATTTTTTTGAGTTATTCGTGCACGCGGCAAAGGCAAGTGCCGTAGCGAGCGTCAGCGTGGCAAGTGGAACGATTTTTTTGAGTTTCATTTTTTCTCCTTATGTGTCCAATTATGAAAATCTGTGTAGAGCGCTTGGCGATTGAGGTCACGCGCTTTGGCAATTTGCTTGATGGCATCGTTTGGCTTTGTGCCAGCCTCTATCAGCGCATGCACAGCTTCAAGCGGTGTGTCTGTAAATTCTGTCAGCGGCGGCACAGATTGCCCCGAGACCATCAGCACGCATTCGCCGCGAACGGGCGTTTCTGTCAGCGCTGACAAGAGTTCCGAAGGCGTGCCGCGCAGATATTCTTCATAAATTTTCGTCAGCTCGCGCGCAATGACAATCTCGCGCTCGCCGTAAATCTCGAGCAGATTGGCAAGCGTTGCCACAAGGCGCAAGGGCGACTCGTAGAAAATCTGCGTTTCGGTACTCGCTGCGTGTTGCTCCAAAAAGAGCCGTTGTTGATTTTTTTTGCGGGGCAAAAAGCCGTGAAAGGTAAACGGTTGCGACGCAAGCCCGCTTGCAATCAGCGCCGTGATGCCCGCTGACGCGCCAGGCAAGCTTACGACCGAAATCTCTGCATCAAGCGCCGCGAGCACCAGCTCGTGCCCAGGATCCGAAATCGACGGCATGCCCGCGTCCGACACCTGCGCGATTGATTTGCCAGACTTTAATGTCGCAAGTAATTTTGGAATTTTTTCGAGCCAATTGTGCTCGTGAAGCGCGGTTTGTCGTGTTTCAATCGCAAAATGCTTGAGCAAAAGTCCCGTCGTGCGGGTGTCTTCAGCCGCAATCAAATCCACATTTTTCAGCGTTTCAACGGCGCGAAAAGTCATGTCGCCCAGATTACCAATCGGCGTTGGCACCAGAAATAGCGTGCCATAAGCGCTTGCGCCTTTAAATGAGGATTGGCGCTTCATCGGTACAAAACTTCCTGGCACAACAAACAATTTTCTCCTGGCTCAAGCCGCTTGCCATAATATTGGTGACAGACATGAATGCCGTCGTCATAGAGTTTTTGCATGCTTGACGTTTGATTTAGCGCGGGTTCTTTGTCTTCGAGCTCATTCAAACGCACGCGCAAACGGTCATTTTCAGCTGCCAATTGTTCATTTTTTTCGAGCGCCTGCGTCAGTGCTTCTTTGATATTGCCTGAGAGCGCGTAGGTGTCTGCCAGCACGCTGTCCAAGCGGTCGAGCTCATCTAAAATCGTTTCGTTATCAGCCATATTTCTCCTTTGACTAGGCGTTTGTCGTTTGCGTGTGCAATTCATCAAGGCTGTATTCCCGCACAAACTCCTCGTGGCGAAGTTTCACCGTGCGCGCCAAGATATTCATGCCAATGACTTTGCCGCGGCCTTCCTCGGTCACAAGCCAATCGCCAAAATCAGGAAAGTCGCGGCTTGCTTCTTTGTAAAAGTCATCTTCATAAGTAAGGCAACATTTCAAGCGGCCGCATAAGCCGTTATTTTTCGCTTGGTTCATCGATAATTGCTGATTTTTGAGCATTTTGATGGAAACGGCGGGAAATTCGTAGAGGAACTCGGAGCAGCACAATGGCCGGCCGCATGGACCCAAACCGCCTATCAATTTTGCGGCGTCCCGCACACCGATTTGCCGCAGCTCAATGCGCATCCGAAAGGTTTCTGTCAGCGCGCGCAACAATTGTCTGAAATCTACGCGCTTGTCAGCCGTAAATGTGATGAACAAAAGCGCGCCATCAAGGCTGTAAGTGGCCGTCTCGATTGACATTGCAAGTCCGCTGTCAGCTACAAGCGCGCGAATTTGCTGTTTGGCGCCGCGTGACGCGGCACCCATTTTCTGCGCTTGCTCTTCGTCAAGCGCCGTCACCGCACGCAAAATTTGTCCTGAAACCTCGAGCGTTTCAGAAATCTCCCGCATAACAACGCCCGAAAACTGGGCACGCGCGAGTTGCACGACGACTTTGTCAGCGGGCAAAAAAGTGCTGTCAGCGCTGACAAACAACGGCTGCTCGCCGTGGGTAAATTTAACTTCGTAAATCATAAAAATATACTTTCTAGCGCCGAGCGAAAGTTGACATTCGCCCTGAAATAGCGCATTGCACGAAATGATTTTTCTGTCAGCCGCGAATTTTCGCGTGCCAGCAAGACCGTCAGCGCTTGCAGCGCGATTTCCTGTTGCTTTTTCTCCGTGAAGCTGTCCGCGACCGCTGACAGCTCCAGTAGCGCAGCGTCTCTACCCGCTTTTTCAGCCACGCGCGCAAGGCTTTTGAGACCATCTGTCAGCCACGCACTCTCAGCAAGCACGCGCGCGTCCGCCACCGAATTCGTGAGCTGCGCGACAATTTCTGCCGTCGACTTCAACAGACCCATTTCTTCGAGTTCATGCGTCATGAGCTGCGCATTTTGCGGGAAATTGACAAGCTGCGCGCGCGAACGAATGGTACTTAAAATCCGATTTTCATTGTCCGTCAAAAGAAAAATAAACGTCTCACGCGCAGGCTCTTCGATTGCTTTGAGCAGCGCATTTGCAGCCGTCACATTAAGCCGCTCCGACTGCTCGATAATCACCACTTTCGCGCGACCCTCAAAGCCACTCTCGGAAAACGTCTCCAGCAAGTCGCGAATCTGGTCAATCTTGATTTGCGCGCCGTCAGGCACAATTCGGTGCACATCCATAAACGCGTCCGAGCCTATCAGCTGACAGCTTCGACAACTACCGTCAGGCTTGCCGTCGTGCGTCTGTTCACAAAAAATGGCTTGCGCAAGAAACAGCGCCATTTCACGATTGCCAAAGCCGCCACTGAACAAATACGCGTGCGAGAGTCTGGAAGCAGCGACAAGTTTTTTGAAATGCGCCAACAGCTCCGGCTGCATGTCTTCTAAGCGCAAACTCATACAAATTCCCCTGGAAAACGCGTGCGAATCGCCGTAAGCACCTGACGCGTGACGTCATCAACAGAGGCGCTCGCATCAACGACAACAAAGCGCTCAGGCTCTTCTTCCACAAGCTTTTTATAGCCCGCAACCACGCGCTCATAAAATGCCAGATCTGCAAGATCCAGCCGATTGACTTCACGTTCAGAATTTGCCGACACACGCGCCAGCCCAACCTCAGGCGCAATATCAAAATAAACCGTCAAATCAGGCTTGCGACCGTCCGTCGCAAAATCATTGAGCCATGCGACCGAAGCCACGTCAAGCCCGCCGCCAAAGCCCTGGTAGGCCACCGACGAATCAATAAATCGATCCGCAATCACCACCTCGCCGCGCGCAAGCGCTGGCACCACTTTTTCCAGCAAATGTACGCGTCTGGCCGCCGCAAACAACAGCATTTCCGTCTTCGCGTCCATGCCAGCCGACGCGTTTTCTTTCGACAAGATAATCTCGCGAATCGCCTCCGCAATTCGCACGCCGCCTGGCTCGCGCGTCGCTAGTACGGTGCGATTTTTTGACAATTCTGGCAAAATCTGCGCCAAAACAGACGATTTTCCTGCGCCCTCTGACCCCTCAAAACTAATAAAAATAGATTTCATTAGCCTAATTATATCAGAAAACCACGCGTTCGTCACTCTACTCAGATTTCGGCACCTATAAAAACCACGAATCGTCGTGGTTTTCGTTTATTTCAAGCCAATATTATAATCGTCATCGCTCATGGGCTCAAGCTCGCCGAGGCGATAGCCGTTGCCGACTTGACTAAAGAAATCATGATTGCTCGTGCCGGCCGAAATTCCATTCATGATGATCGGATTGACATCGCTCGCCGTGTCGGGGAAAAGCGGATCTTGCCCCAGATTCATCAGCGCTTTATTCGCGTTGTAGCGCACAAACGTCAAAACCTCGTCCGTCCAACCAATCGCATCGTACAAAAGATGCGAATATTCCTCCTCGTTTTCGTAAAGCGTGTAGAGAAGCTCGTACATCCACTCATGTACCTCTTCTTGCGCCTCAGCTGGCAATTCATTAAAGCCAAGTTGAAATTTGTAGCCGATATAGGTTCCATGCACGCTCTCGTCGCGAATAATGAGCTTGATAATCTCGGCACTGTTGTTCATTTTATTGTTGCCAAGATACCAGAGCGGCGTGTAAAAACCGCTGTAAAATAGACACGTTTCAAGAAAAACAGATGCCACTTTCTTTTTGAGCCCTACAATTTTATTTTCAACAGCCGTATTTTCAGGCGATTCCTGCGCCTCATAAAAGCCGTTGATAATTTTCGCTTTTTTCTGCATGTGCTGGTTGCTATCGACCCACTCAAAAAGCGCATCAATTTCCGCTGGCGTATTCAGCGTCGAGAAAATCGTCGAGTACGATTTGGCGTGCACCGACTCCATAAATTGAATATTGTTGAAAACGGCGATTTCCTGCGGCGTTCTGGCAGCGTGTTTCATGACCTCTGCACCATCGACTGATTGCAGCGTATCAAGCAGCGTGAGCCCTGCAAATGCTTTCGCAAATGTATCGCGCTCCATTTGCGGCAACACGCGCCAATCATCCAAATCATTGCTCACAGGAATCCGCGTATCAAGCCAAAACTGCTCTGTCAGCTTCTCCCACGTCGACTTGTCAATCGCGTCCTCAACCGCATTCCAGTTGATGGCCGCGTAATAGGTTGGGACTTTTTTATCCAGTGAATTTACCATGTGACGACTTCTTTCTCTGGTTCATTTTGCAAGTGTAGAGCAGCGTTTGGGTCTTCTCTGTCCAGCGTAAACATGAAAAGAACAGTGAAAAGTACGACACTATCAATCACAAACGGCAACAAAAGCATGGCAACATCGCCCGCTAGAAAAAGAAAGCTTTCCCCCGTTTGTAAAGTCGAATAGTGAAGAATCAAAGAAAGTTCAGAAGTGCCTGCACTAAAAGCTTCGCTCACGGCATTGTACGGCCAAAAATCAGAGACGACGCCAAGCCCAACGCTTATGAATGAAACAATCGAAAGCCAAAGCTGCCTTTTTTTCAAAACACTTTGCAAAATGAAGGCGACGCCCAAGAGGATAAACGAAAAAATACCGATAAAATCAAACACCGTCGCAGATTCGAAATTTTGCGGATAAAAGAGGAAATCTAAGCCTTCGTAAACAAGGGGCGGCGCAATAAATAAAACGCCAATCCAAAGAAAATGACTTTTTGAGCTATTTGAAAAAAGAAGGAGCAAAATGCCAAGCGCCAGTGCCTGCAGCTGGCTAATAACAGGAAGCACAGAAATCGGTTTATGCAAACTCATCAGCGCGTAATTGGTCGAAATAAATTTCAAGCTGCCCAAAAGCAGCCATAAAAAGCAGGCGCCAGAAGCAAGTGCTAGGAAAATCTTATTGCGTTTTTTTGTCATTTTTAGGGTCTCTTTCTTTGAGTAATTTTTCATAATCTGCTTTTTTGTGGCTGAAAAACGCACGTTGCGCGTCTATTTTCCGAGAAGCTGCAAGCAATCGATTCATTTGCGCGTCCAGCAATTTGATGCGCTTTTTGAGCGTGACATCACCTTGCTTTTGAAGCGCGCGGTAGGTTTTGATTTCTGAGAGTGTCATGCCAGCCTCTTTTGCTTTGAGTAGAAAAGCGACCCAGCGCACATCGGTTTGCGAATAATCTCGGTAACCATTTTCCAGATACTGCGGTTCTAAGAGCCCGAGGCTTTCGTAATACCGCAGGCTAGAAACAGAAAGCCCCGTTTGTTTTGAAATTTCAGAAGATTGCATGCTTTTTCCTTGCTATAAAGCCTACTTGATAGTTTATACTAGGGCTATCATGAAAGGAGAATAAAATCATGACAACAGATAAACATCGCTTGGGGTTAGAAAACCTCATGAAAATTGACGGCGTGGCGGCTCAGACAGTGGTTGACAGCTTGGGCGATATTGCGCCTGGGCTTGTGGACTACATGATTGAATGCGTGTTCGGCACGATTTATGCGCGTGAAGGCTTGAGTTTTCGCGAGCGCGAAATCGTGACACTTTCAAGCATGCTCTCACAAGGCGACACGCACCCGCAGCTGATTGTGCACATTCACGCGGCGCTCAATGTCGGGCTGACAAAAGAGGAAATCATCGAAGTCTTTATTCAATGTGTGCCGTTTGTCGGGCTTCCAAAAGTTCTAAACGCTATCACGACTGCCAGAGAAGTCTTTGAATCGCGTCCTGTTTGACGCGATTTTCTGTCAGCGCTGACAATTACACCACACAGCTTTCACATTGATTGGCGCCAACTTCGGCGCCGTCGTCGGTAAATGTGCGGACGTAATATATTGATTTGATGCCTTTATGGAAGGCGTAATTGCGCAGAATATTGAGATCACGCGTGGTTTGCTTGTGACTCGTTTTCCAGTCGTAAAGGCCGTCAGGAATTTCGCTGCGGAGAAAAAGTGTGAGTGACAAGCCTTGATCGACATGCTCGGTCGCCGCCGCATAAACGTCAATGACCTTGCGCATGTCGGTGTCGTAAGCACTCTGATAATACGGAATCGTGTCGGTCGCGAGATACGCCGCTGGATAATAAATCTTGCCGATTTTCTTTTCCTGACGCTCTTCAATGCGCTGCACGACGGGGTGAATTGAGCTTGATGTGTCGTTGATGTAGCTGATAGAGCCATTTGGCGCCACAGCCAAGCGATTTTGATGATAGAGGCCGTGCGTTTTCACGTTGTCAGCTAATAGCTGCCAGTCGGCAGCTGACGGAATGAAAATGCCGTCAAACAAGCGTTCTGTCAGCGCTGACGGCGTATATTTTCCCGTCACATATTTCTCAAAATAGGCACCTGTCGCGTAAGCAGATTTCTCAAAGCCGTCAAAGCGCGCGTCGCGCTCGCGCGCAATTTTGTTTGACTCAACGAGCGTCCAGTAGTTCAGCAACATAAAATAAATGCTCGTGAACTCCACGCTCTCAGGCGAGCCGTAATACATGTGATTTTTTGCAAAATAGCTGTGCAGTCCCATCGCGCCAAGACCAATCGTGTGCGCTTTGCTATTTCCCGCCTCAATTGACGGTACCACGCCGATGTGCGAATGGTCGGTAATCCACGTCAGCGCGCGCACCATCACGCCAACTGACTGACCAAAATCAGGCGACGCCATGAGATTTGGCACGTTCGTTGAGCCCAGATTGCACGAAATGTCCGTTCCCATGACTTCGTATTCCTGGCGGTCATTAATCACGCTCGGCTTTTGAACCTGCATGATTTCGCTGCACAGATTGCTCATGATGATTCGGCCATCAATGGGATTCGCCCGATTGGCCGTGTCGACATTGACAATATACGGATAGCCCGATTCTTGCTGGAGTTTTGAGAGTTCATTTTCAAGCGTGCGCGCCTCAATCGGAAATTTCTTGATTTTTGGATTGGCGACGAGAGCGTCATATTCCGCGGAAATGTCCACATAGCTAAATGGCACACCGTATTCGCGCTCGACGGACAGCGGCGAAAAGAGATACATGGTCCTATTTTCGCGGCAGAGCTCGTAAAATTTGTCGGGCACCGTCACGCCAAGGCTCAATGTTTTCACGCGCACTTTTTCGTCCGCATTTTCCTTTTTCGCCGACAAAAAAGCGACAATATCAGGATGAAAAACGCTCAGATACACGACACCCGCACCCTGACGCTGTCCAAGCTGATTGCTGTAAGAAAATGAATCCTCAAATAATTTCATGACAGGCACAACGCCAGACGCCACGCCCTCGTAGCCTTTGATTGCCGCGCCCGCTTCGCGCAGATTTGAGAGAGTGATGCCCACGCCGCCGCCGAGACGCGACAATTGAAGCGCGCTATTGATTCCGCGGCCAATCGAATTCATATCGTCGGTCACTTGAATCAAAAAACAGCTGACAAGTTCGCCGCGACGCTTTCTACCCGCATTTAAAAATGAGGGCGTTGCTGGCTGATAGCGCTGATGAATCATTTCGTCAGCCAGCGCAAGCGCGAGCTCTTCATTGCCAGCCGCAAAATAAAGCGCATTGATTGCCACGCGGTCCTCAAATGTTTCAAGATACTTGTCACCGTCGTTGGTTTTGAGCGCGTATTGCTGATAAAACTTGTAAGCCGCCATAAACGATTTGAACTTGAAATGTGCGGCCGCAAGCTGCGCATACAGTTTTTCAATAAACGCAGTTGAATACGCGCGCAAAAATTCCGCCTCATAATAATGATTCTCAATCAGCCAATCAAGACGCGCACGCACGCTTTCAAACCTCACCAAATTCGGCTCCAGATTCTCGCGGTAAAACGCGGCGAGCGCCTCCAAATCCTTTCCCAGCGGGATTTGCCCCGCCACTGGCCGATTAATCTCGTTATTCAACTTGAAATACGTCACATCTTTTAAATTATGTAAACTCATTAGCCTTCCTTGCCCGTCTCTTTCTTCCTTCTTCGCTTTGCTCAAATGCGGCGCACGCCCTTGTCAGAGCTGACAAAGTGCCAAACGCTTCCCGACAAGACAGCGCACCCGACAGATTGTCAGAGCTGACAGACGTCATTTTTCATGTGTTTCTATCCAATTTCTGACCCACGCGTGGTCGTTTGGCATGCCTGAAAACTCAAAGCCATATAGCAGCGGCACCATAAAATCCGCCGCCAAATCCTTTGCTGTATAGATAAAAAGTCCCGCAAAATTGCGATTGCCGCCGCCAATCAAGCCGCGACACGCCTGCGAATTGCCCGCCCAGTTCATAAATTCCCACACTGGATTCGTCGTTGCGCGCTCATAGCACGGCACAATCAGCACAAACGGCTCTGTCAGCTCAATTTCAGGGTTGTCAGCCGTAATCTCGACTACTTTGTCAGCTGACAGCCCAACTTTCTCAACAAAACGCCGGGTATTTCCCGTGACACTAAAAAAAACAAGCTTCATAAAAATAGAAGTTGTTTCCCGCTCAAGCTGACGCCAAAGCTTTTAACTTGTCAGGCGCAAATCCTTGAAAATGCTTGCCATTCGCCGTCTCAACAACTGGAACCGCCATGTAACCCATATCCAGCACCACCTGGCGATATTCAGGCTCCACATCAATATTATGCTCTTCAAACGCGATTGCGTGCTCAGAAAGCCACTTTTTCGTCATTTTGCATTGCATACAATTATTTTTACTATAAACTTTGACCATCATTTTTTCCTCGATTTTTCTTTAGAAACTTATTGTACATTTTTTTTGGCCATTTTACAAATCTCAAAGCTCCATATTTTGTGTTAGTGACCTTAATTTCTCCAAGATTACCACTATATCTAGTGTTTGAGGCAATAAAAAATTCCAGTTAAATTCTCGCAACTGAAATTTTTCTTCTTTATTCTTCGCGTCGGCGCCACCACCGACGTTTCCTCGGTTCGTCGTCATCAAACGCATCCTCGTCGTCAAACTCATCCGAATCACTTGTTGATGTCCAGGCGCTCAACGACGCGCTTTCTCGCCTTTGATAGTCTTCATTTTCCAGCGCGAGAACGGCCCGCATGCTCGCGACAAAGTCTAAACTCTCGCTCGAAGACGTTTCAAAGGTTTCTTGCGCAGACGATGCAAAGAAAAGCTCCTTGAAAATTTCTCCAGATTCAAGCGCCACGTCCTCCGGCCGCAACATTTCCGACTCTGAAAGCGACTCCGAGAGAACGAGTGACTGCGAATCCGCAACAGAATTCTGCTGCAAAAATTGCATGAAATCTGAATCAGCTTGCGATTGAGCCACTTGCACACTTGAATGTTGATCTTCAGCCGTCGCAAGCTCGATAAATTTTTCTCCTTTTGAAAATGCGTCCTGCGCTTTGCCGACTTGTTGCTCATAAACCTGCCAAGAACTCTCGTACGTATTTTGCAGCTTCTGGTAACGCGCCGCTGTCAGCTGTTCTTTTTTCGTTATCTTTTCAGCTTCCGTGCGCAATCGCATCAGCTTGTAGTAATTCCCCTTAAACAACAGCTCATAGCCCTGAGCAATCACTTTATCGGCAATGTCTTCTTCGTCTGATTTCTGCTCGCGCTCCTGCGTAATTTCCTCGACCATAGCTAAAATCGACTCCTGCTGCTGTGCGTTGTCCAGCATGCGCTCTTTCAAAGCTGGAAATTGTACCCAGCACCTTTTAAGCGTCAGCTTTTCCTCATCAATCTGAACCTCCAGCTTCTCCAAAAAGTTGTGCACTTTGCGAAAATACGCCATTCGCTTTTCAGCTTCTCCTGCAAGCTGCGCATCAATTCCTTTAGAGATAGCCAGCATTTCCTTCAAGATTTGGTTGTTTTTCTCGTCTAAAAACGGAGAGCTCGGAAGTTCCCAACCCGTTTTATATTTCCAATTTGTCAATTCATCCGTTGCCATATTACTCCTCTTTCATAACTCCTACGCGCTGGTTATAACTTTCAGCCATTTTTTCCGTTGGCACTAGCCAATATTGATAAGACGTTTGCGGAAAATTTTTATGAAAATAATCATACGCCCAATCCGTCATGCCAAGCGACTCAAACGTCGCTTTTATTTTTTTATCATTCGCCGCAAGCACCGCCGCAACAAGTACCTGTATTTCATCGCGCCGTGCGTCTGTCGTATTGGTTTCGTGATACGTCTGCAAATATCCCAAATAATCCAAATGCAAGAACTTACCTTTGGCAATTAAACTGCGCACGATCAGCTCATAATCATCGACTGCATACAAATTTTCACAATGCCCGCCAATTTCCCAGTAAAAGTCTGCCCGCCAACACCTCAGGTGGTTTGGCACGCCCACGATATGCCGAATCGTTTTCGGATTAATCGGTACCGCAATACTTTCCTCATACGTTTGCGTGAAGCCCGTCAACGGATGAATCGCTTTTGTCGTTCGATAAGCGCCATAGCCCATCGCAAAACCATCACCATAGTGCTCCCCTTGCGCAAAACTAGCATCCTCAGCCACCTGCACCGACGAATAATTCGTGTAAATAAAATCATAGCCGCTACCCTCCATTAAAATCTTATCCGTCAAATCAGGCATCAGCAGGTCGTCATGATCCAGCTCGGCAAAGAAATCTCCTGTGCATAACGCGCATGCACGTTTCTTCACTTTACCAATAAAACCGCCACTTTGCGGCGTCATTCGGTAATAGTGAATACGTGGCTCATCCAAACTTTCAAAATAAAGCCTGAGGCGCTGCGCATTTTGCGTGTCACTATCATCAAGCACGACCCATTCCCAGTTGGGATTCGTCTGATTGAGAACCGTTTTAACCGTTCGCTCAATTTGTTTTTGATCTGTATTATACAAAGGCGTAAAATAACTCACGAGCGGATTACGCAAGTCTTTTGTGTCAAAGACTGGTCGCAAGCTCTCAAGAGAAAAGTCTGTCGAAAAATCCAATTCTGAAAGCAGCTGAAGATTTCGAACCTCTCTTGTCTTCTTGATGACCGTGATTCCCCAATCAAACGGAAATGTGCGGACATCATAACCTGCTTGAATCGCAGAAACAGCCGTTTTCCAGACTTCTCCCGTGTATGGCTTTTGGTTCCTCAGACTTTCAAGTGAAGTTTCTGACGCACTTTCAGGACATGTGTTTTGCAGCACAATAAATCCATTTTCTGTCAGTCGATCAAGCGCATCTTTCAAATCTGCAAGTGAACGCTCATGTGTGTGCACACCATTTATAAAAATCAAATCAAAAGACGTAGTGGACGCCTCAAAATAGGCCGTTGATGGCATCTTAAAATCCACAAACTCTCGCCATTGCGCGCTATTTTCTGCCGTAATATAGCTCAAATCATCCAGCGGGTCAACGAGCGTTTTCAGCGCACATTTAATCTGCAAATAATGTCCCAAGGGATTCGATGAATTTCCAATCTCAAGATAAGACTGGAGATGATTTTCCTCAATTAACTTATTGATGATAAAGGTTTTATTGCAAGTTTCCATCTATTTCTCACTTCTTTTCTTATTATATCATGCCGCGCGCTATTCTACAATTCCGATATAAAAAACTCCCCTGACGGAGAGTTTCTTTAGAAACTAATAGCAAATCTGATAATTAGTTTTCTTTTTTGTTACGACGACGAAGCACTTCAAGTGTCGCTGCGCCTGCAAGGATAGCTGCACCTGCAAGAACCATTGCCTCGCCATTTGCAGAATCACCTGTAGAAGGAAGCACCTTAGCGCTTGTACCAGCTGATGCTGGAGTCGCTGCACCTGCCGCTTTTGGATCGGCCGTTGTTGAAGCTGGAGTTGCAAGAGGAGCCGTCTTCGGAGTTTCTGTAGCTTTTGGAGTGACAGCTGTAGGAGTTACCGTCATGGCGTTGGTGCCATTCTTACCATTGACGCCATTCGTGCCATTAGTACCTGCTGCCTTCACACCTGTATCAGCCGAGCCGATGAACCAGTCACCGTTTGAACCAATCGTTGGTGTAAGACCATTGGTACCGTTTGTACCATTAACGCCGTTGACACCGTTCGTACCATTGACACCATTGGTGCCGTTGATGCCATTGGTCCCGTTTGTACCATTCGTGCCATTCGTACCGACTGCCTTAATACCAGTATCAGTCGTGCCGATGAACCAATCACCGTTTGGTCCAACAGTTGGTGTGACGCCATTTGTACCGTTGGTGCCATTCGTACCAACTGCTTTCACACCTGTATCAGTCGTGCCGATGAACCAGTCACCGTTTGATCCAATAGTTGGCGTAACACCATTAGTGCCAGTTGTACCCTGAGGGCCTTGTGCACCCTGAGCGCCTTGAACACCATCAGCACCTTGGGTGCCCTGGGTACCTTGAGTACCCTGAGTTCCTTGGGTACCCTGGGTACCTTGAGTGCCCTGAGTTCCTTGGGTTCCCTGTGCGCCTTGTGCGCCTTGTGCGCCTTGTGCGCCTTGTGCGCCTTGTGCGCCTTGTGCGCCTTGTGCGCCTTGTGCGCCTTGTGCGCCTTGTG
>JAIRUZ010000036.1 GCA_031254115.1 Streptococcaceae bacterium | reverse complement strand
GTTTCAAGGCGAACGATGAGATTGGCGCCGCGCGATTGGCTGCGCTTTTTAGCAGCAATTTCTTTTTCACTCAAAAGGGGCACGCTGTCAGCGCTGACAGAATGTCTGAGCTGCGCAATCGGCAAAAATTTGAATGTGTCATCTGAGAAATCGTAAATTTCCAGCAGCCAGCTGCCACTTTCGCTCAAAATGTGAAGCACCCAGATGTCCATCAGCTGCGGCCAGCCGGGCGAGCGCTCATAGGTCACTTGCAAATGGCGGTCGCTAAGTGCGAGCGTAATCAGCTGGTTCAGCTCGGCGGGCGCGTTGTCGTCGAGCTCGAGCAGACTTGGGTTTGCAGGATTTGTCGACTCAAAAAGGAGAAGTTGATCAAGCGCCAAAAGAGAATCTTGCTGCGTTTGCGGCGCGATGGCGAGCAGCTTTTCGGAAATTGTTTTTCGGCTCTGCAAAAACGGTAGTTGGGAATTTTTTGAGGCATTAAAGCTGATGAAAATGGCGCGAAGCTCGTCAGGCGTGAAGCGCACAGCGGGCAGAAATTCATTTGGCAGCACCGAATAACCGCCCGCGCGTCCTTTTTCGCTGACGAGCGGCAGACCCATGGCTTCGATTTCTTGGACGTCGCGAATGGCGGTCGCGCGCGAAATACCAAATTCGCGCTGAATTTCGCTGATGGTAAAATGCGCGCGGTTGTTGATATAGCGCATGATAAGAGTGACGCGTTCTGTTTTCTTCATTTTTTTCTTAAATAGTATCATTTTTTGATACAATTTGCAATTATACTGTGCAAGTAAAAAGAAAGTCCACGGACTCAAAAAGGAGATTAACATGACTTACACACTCAAAACCATTGACAACGCGTTCAAACTGACAGCTTTTGGCGTGACATTTGACGATTTCAACGACTGGGCGGGCAATGCGAAGCTCACGTCAGCGCTGATGGAAAAGCTGACGACTGATGGCTCACTCGCCTCGCTTCTTGCAGCTGGTGACGGCATTTTCATGCAAATCAATTCGGCATCGCAAGACGGCAAAGCGTGGCGCGGTTACGGCGTTCGTGGCGATATTGACACGGCTGGCGCGACAAAAATAGAGGTGCAAGCGCAAGAACACGCTGTGTTTGTGAAAACGGGCGCTGATAAAGCAACACTTGCGGATCAGCTGACAGGCGAAGTGTTTGGCGGCGCAATTGGCGAAATCATTGCTGACGGCTACGAATACAAGCCAGTTGCGGGCGCGGGTTACAATTTCACGCGCGTTTTGGAAAATGCAGATGGTACGTTTACTGCGGAGATGTGGTTGCCCGTCGTTAAAAAATAAGGCGTTTAGTTAGAAAGAAATAAAAATGAAAATTTTGAAATGGGTTTCGCTGATTGTGGCAATTTTTGGAACATTGATGATTGGCGTTGAAACGCTCGGGCTTCTCGCGCTCAAACCTGCGACAGACGTGAATGCAGGCGCTTCTGAAGGCCTCTCGCACCAGCAATTATTGAGCTCGACGCTCACGAATTTCGGCGTTGCTGTGGCTGTTGCGGTCATCTTCTGGATTCTTTGGGCCGTTTTGCGCAAACGTGCAAAATAGGAAATGTAACTTTCAGTTATGAACGAAAAGGAGACTAAAATGGACTATAAAATCGAGCACAAAGCGGCGTTTACGCTGACAGGTTACGGCACGTCGCTTGAGGCTGCATTTGCCGGCGGAAAAACGGATTTTGCGGCGATTGCCGCGCAAAAAGCATCTTTTTGGAACGGTTTGATTGATGACGGCCGCTTTCATAAGCTCAAAAAAGTGGCGAAAAATACGCTTGAATGGAGCGTCAACGAGGTCTATCAGGGCAAGCCGTGGAATTATTTTGCGGTCGAGACGGCTTCTGAAATCGCGGACGCGACGCGGCTTGTCGAGTTCCCAGACAGCGATTACGTCGTCATTGAGGGCACGGGCGACGCGGCGACATTATTTGATATGCTCGCAGGGCAAGCGTTTGGTCAGATTTTGCCCGCGCTGACGGATTATGCTTACGTCGGTGGGCCAAACGGCACGTATCGCGCGGAAAACGCGGACGGCAGCTATTCGGGCGCGATTTTGATTCCCGTTGTCGCAAAATAAAATAAAAAACGCTCAGATGAGCGTTTTTTCGACGACTTCGCGGTCACCCAGATAAGGCTCGCGTTTGCCATTAAGCAGCTGAAAATGGTCTTCGCCTTTGCCGGCGATAATCAGCGCATCGTTTTCGCCTGTCAGCCGCGAAAGCGCCTGTCTGATAGCTGTCGCGCGGTCTTTTTCAAAACCAACGGGCCGACTGATAAATTGCATAATTTCCTGCGCAATTTTTTCGGGCGCCTCAAAATTACTGTCATCTGTCGTCAAAAGCACATCAAGCCGTGTGTGGCGCTCAATGACCTCGCCAAAGCCGCGGCGGCGCGATTCGCCCTTATTTCCCGTGGCGCCGAGTACAAGGATGAGTTTGCCGCTGTGGTGCGGCTCAACGACCTTGACGAGATTTTCAAGCGATACGCCATTGTGCGCATAATCAATGTAAACCGTACTACCATGCGGCATTTCGAGGATTTCCATGCGCCCAGGCACGACCGTTTTCGATATACCAGCGCGAATCTGGACGATCGTTGCGCCAAGTTGCTGCGTCGCAAGGCTTGCTGCGAGCGCATTTTCCTGGTTAAAACGCCCGAGGAGATTGATATGAAAATCGCCTGAAACGCGGCCGTTGGTTGTGAAGTCAAACTTGCCAGAGTGCGTGAGTTCATTTTTTGTGTGCGCGCCGTAAAAAATGTGCGGCAGATTAGCGACCTGCGCTGATAGCGCCTCAAAGCGTGCGCTCTCAGCATTCACAATCGCAAAGCGAGAATTGTAAAGCAACTGACGCTTGCATGCGAAATAATTTTCAAAATCAGGGTGCTCGGCAGGGCCGATGTGGTCAGGGAAAATGTTGAGCCAGACGCCCACGTCAAACGTGAGCCCAGCCACGCGCTCGCGGCCAAGAAGATACGCCTGGCTTGAGACTTCCATCACAAGATGTGTCATGCCGTTTACCACAGCCGCGGCCATCATCGCAAGTAAATCAAGGCTTTCAGGCGTTGTCAGCGCGGATTTCACGGCCGTTTTGCCATCCAAAATCGTGTACGCGGTCGATAACAGCGCCGTTTTTCCGCCGTTCATTTCGTCAAGAATCGCTTTTGCAAAATAAGCAGATGTAGTTTTCCCTTTTGTCCCAGTAAACGCAAGGAGTTTTAGCTTTTTCTCGGGATGATTGTAGAAAGCCATCGCGATTTTTGACATGGCGCGCTGCACATTTTTTACCAAAATCGGCCGTGCAGAAATCCCGTAATCCGTCTCTGACACGTAAACAGGCGCTGTCATCTGCTCCAGAAATTCTTTTTTGAAGCCGCTGCCTTTTGCAAAAAACAAAGTCGTGTCTGTAAGCGTGCGCGAATCGTAAGACAAGCTGTCAAACGCGCAATCAAGCGTCAAATCCGCCGCCGCCAAATTATCATCTTCTGTCAGCGCTGACAGAATCTCAGAAAAAGTAATCATGCCTTGATTATAACACATTCCTTAAGCGACGATGTTTCTCTTTAAGGAATGCTAATGAGATAGCTAGGAAGTCCGCCATAGCGGCTTCCGCCTGAGCGTTCCTGGCTTGACAGGTTGCCTTTCTCGCTATATCGCTTTAGCGATATAGCGAGAAAGGACAGCGTAGCTGACAACGTCAGCGAAGATACGGGCAGGGCTATTTATAGCTCACTTCCGCCTGAAAGTCCATGTTTCTGTTATAATATTAACAATGGTAACTTCAGAGAATCAAATAACTCAGGAGCGCTCGCAAAAAGATAAAATGATGGCAGGCACGGCGTGGCTGACTATTTCGAGCGTGGTTTCGCGGCTCCTCGGCGCGATTTACATCATTCCGTGGTACGCGTGGATGGGCGCGCAAGGCAATGAGGCAAACGCTCTGTTTTCGCAGGGGTACAATATTTATGCGCTGTTCCTTTTAATCTCAACGGCGGGTATTCCTGTCGCCATTGCGCGCGAGGTCGCGCATTATGAGGCGCTGGGCGATCACGGGCTCGTTCACCGTTTGATTCGTCAGATCTTAGGCTTTATGCTGGCACTCGGCGTGCTTGCGGCACTTCTCATGGCATTCTTTGCGCCAGCTCTGTCACATGCGTCAGGCGCAGGCGCGGCGGGCATTCCTGTCATGCGGAGTCTTGCGCTTGCTGTGCTCATTTTCCCAGCCATGTCGGTTATTCGTGGCTATTTTCAAGGGCTCAATCAAATGAAAGTCGTCGCATTCAGCCAGCTCTACGAGCAATTGATTCGCGTGATTTGGATGCTGGTTTTGACGTTTTTAATCATGAAAGTTGGCCTTGCTCACGGCAACTGGGAATCGGCGGTCACGCAGTCCACAACAGCTGCATTTATTGGCATGCTGGCTTCTGTCGCTGTCTTAGTTTGGTTTTTGGTGCGTGAAAATTTACTCAGCAAAATTTTGCACCCAGAGCCCGCAATTCACCGCATCAAGGCTGGGCGACTATTGCTCCAGACGCTTTATCAAGCGGTGCCGTTCGTGATTATCGGTTCGGCGATTCAGATTTTTAAGTTGGTTGACCAATTTACATTTGCGAGCGTCATGCGCTGGGTGACAACGTATACGGACACGCAATTGCAGGAATTTTTCGCGGATTTTTCTGCGAATACGGACAAGCTCACGATGATTATGATTGGCACGGCCGCGAGTTTTGGCGACGTCGCGCTGCCGATGATTACAAAAAATTACACCGAAAAGAAGTTCAAGCAAGCGGGTCGGCTGATTGCGTTTGATTTTCAAGTTTTTGCGGCGTTTATGATGCCAGCGACCGTTGTCATGCTGATTCTCGCGATTCCGTTTTACACGCTTTTTTACCAGCAACCGAGCAATTTGCAGCTGTGGCTGTTTATCTGGGCGCTGCTTCAGAGTTTGCTTTTAGGGCTTTATACAACGGCGGCACCGATTTTGCAAGCGTTGCGGCATTCGCGTGTTGCGCTGCGTTATTTTGCGGTAGGCTTTGTGATAAAGCTCGTGCTTCAAATCCCCGCTATCATGCTGTTTCATACGTTTGGGCCGCTGTTTGCCACCACGCTTTCGTTTGCCGTATTTGGATTTCTGACCGTCCGAAAAATTCATCAAGTGACTGGTTTTCGCATGAAACCGCTCATTCGCGGACTTATGGGAATTGGCTTGTTGACGGCTATTATGCTCTTTATGACGGCGCTTTCTTACGCGGTCGTGATGCAGTTTGTCAATGTAGAAACGAAACTCACCTCGTTTTTTGAGATTGTCATAAGCGGCGGTCTTGGCTTTGCAGTCTATCTGATTCTCGCAGCCAAGCTGGGTCTGCTTGAACATTGGCTTGGCAGCCGCGGAACGAGCATTAGACGACGGTTGCATATTTAATAAATTTTAAACAAGAAA
>JAIRUZ010000055.1 GCA_031254115.1 Streptococcaceae bacterium | reverse complement strand
CTGTAATCGAAACGGAAGTCGCCGCAAAAACAATGCCATAAAAAAGAGAGACATGAAACGTATAGCCCAAGAAAAAAGCAGCAAGCCAAAAGACGAGCATTGGCACAATGACCCCAGTTATGGCAATCAGGAGCGACGCTTTGAACTGTTTTTTGAGGAGACCCAAATCTGCTTCAAGCCCTGCCAAAAACATCAAAAGAATAACCCCAATCTCAGACATAACTTCAATCACATGCCCGCCGTGAATCCAGCCCAGAACTGATGGCGCGAGGATAATTCCCATGAGCATTTGCCCGATTACCGCTGGAATATGCAAGCGCTTAGAGAGCACCGTCGCAAGCAGCGAACCTGCCAAAATCAGCGTAAGTTGTTGAATATCAGCCATATCTCTATTGTATCAGACTTTTGAAAAGTGTCAGCTCTCACAACTCGGCTGCAAGTTGAAAAGCGCTTCTATTTTCTTGACATCTTTTCAAAAAGTGTTATAATAATTTCAAAAGAAACAAAATAAACTTTCAAACGAAAGAGGTAGCTATGAAAACTCAAACTCAGAGCCCGCAAGTCGATGCAAATCCCGCAAACAAAGAGGCATTTTTCGGGCATTTAACAGCACGTATGGCGCGTTACAGGGAAGAAATCCTATCGACGAAACCTTATATTGATGCTGAGCGTGCGCTTTTGACAACCGAAAGCTATAAATTGCACGCTGACAAAGCAATTGTTTTGAAACGCGCGTATATGCTCAAAAATATTCTCGAAAATATGAGCCTCTATATTGAAGATGATACGCTGCTTGTTGGAAATCAGGCCAAAGAAAATCGCTCTGCGCCGATTTTTCCTGAATATGCGATGGACTGGGTGATTGACGAGCTGGATGAGTTCGAGCAACGCGATGGCGATGTTTTCTATATTACAGAGGAAACAAAAGACGAATTGCGCTCAATTGCTGAGTTTTGGGAGCATAATACCACCAAGGATAAAGGCTTGGCCGCGATTCCTCCTGCTTCTCGCATCTTTTATGATTTGGGCATTATCAAAGCCGAAGGCAATATCACGTCTGGCGACGCACACATTGCCGTTTCTTACGAAAATGTGATTGCCAAGGGTCTTAAAAATTACGAAATTCGCACGCAAGTGCTCATGAATGAGCTCGATTTGACACAGACTGAAAATCTCAAGAAACAGGCGTTTTATGAATCCGTTTTGATTGTCATTGACGCGATTCACGCATTTGCAAAGCGGTACGCAAAGCTTGCGACTGAAAAAGCGCAGACTGAAACGCCCGCGCGCGCGGCAGAACTTTTAGAAATCGCGCGTATTTTAAATAAAGTCCCATACGAGCCTGCCGAGACATTCCACGAGGCGCTGCAAGCTATCTGGCTCATTCAGCTTATCTTGCAGATTGAGTCAAACGGGCATTCTCTGAGTTACGGACGCATGGACCAATATCTCGCGCCATTTTTACAGAAAGATTTGGCAAATGGTGTCCTTTCTGAGGAGGCAGCGGTTGAATTGCTGACAAATCTCTGGATGAAAACGTTGACGATTAACAAAGTGCGCTCATGGAGCCACACGCAATTTTCTGCGGGCTCTCCGCTGTATCAAAATGTGACGATTGGCGGGCAAACGACGGACAAAAAAGACGCGGTCAATCAGCTTTCTTACCTGATTTTGCGCTCTGTTGCCCAAACAAAGCTGCCACAACCAAATCTTACCGTGCGGTATCACGCGGGGCTTGATGCGACTTTTATGCGACAATGTGTCGAAGTCATTCGCCTAGGCTTTGGAATGCCAGCGTTTAACAACGATGAAATCATCATTCCGTCCTTTATCGCAAAAGGTGTCAAAGAGGAAGACGCGTACAATTATTCGGCGATTGGCTGCGTGGAAACGGCGGTGCCTGGTAAATGGGGCTATCGCTGTACAGGCATGAGTTTCTTGAATTTCCCGAAAACCCTTTTGATTGCGATGAATGACGGCGTTGACCCACAATCTGGCATTCGGCTTGTGGAAGGTTTGGGGCATTTTAGAGAAATGACAACTTACACAGAGCTGGAGCGCGCTTGGGATCACGTGATTCGTGACTTTACGCGCCATTCCGTGATTATTGAAAATGCGACGGATTTGGTGCTTGAGCAAGATGTGCCTGATATTTTGTGTTCAGCGCTGACAGAGGATTGCATTGGCCGCGGAAAAACCATCAAAGAGGGCGGCGCGATTTATGATTTTGTCTCAGGGCTTCAGGTGGGCATTGCAAATCTTGCCGATAGTTTGGCTGCGATTAAAAAATTAGTGTTCGAGGAGAAAGTTTTCACGGCAAGCGAACTCTGGGAAGCGTTGCAGACTGATTTTGCAGGCGCACGTGGCGAAGAAATTCGCGAAATGCTGATGAATGATGCCCCAAAATATGGTAATGATGAGGATTATGTGGACGAACTTGTCGTGAATGCGTATAATTCTTACATTGACGAAGTGAAAAAATACCCTAATACGCGCTTTGGGCGCGGGCCTATTGGCGGGACGCGATATGCTGGAACTTCTTCTATCTCTGCAAATGTCGGGCAAGGCAAAGGAACGCTCGCAACGCCAGACGGACGGCATGCGGGTGAACCGCTCGCTGAAGGCTGTTCACCAAGCCATTCGATGGATAAAAATGGTCCAACATCGGTTTTAAAATCCGTTGCTAAATTGCCGACGGGCGAAATCACAGGTGGCGTTCTCCTGAACCAGAAAGTTTCACCGCAAATGCTGCTCAAAAACGAGGACAAAGAAAAGCTCGTTATGCTCGTGCGCACGTTCTTTAATCGGCTGCACGGCTATCATATTCAATACAATGTGGTCTCACGTGCGACATTGCTTGATGCGCAAAAACACCCCGAGCGCCATCGTGATTTGATTGTGCGCGTCGCTGGCTATTCTGCATTCTTTAATACGTTGTCAAAAGCAACGCAAGACGACATTATCGCACGCACAGAGCACGAACTTTAAGTTTTAAACTTTAAATGAAGAAAAGAGAGAAAATACCATGGAATTTATGTTAGATACAGCAAATTTGAACGCGATTAAGCGTTACAATGAGGCGCTTGTCATCACGGGCGTGACGAGCAATCCGTCGATTATCAAAAAAGAAGGCACGATTGATTTCTACACGCATATGCGGGCGATTCGGGAAATTATCGGGCGGGACAAATCACTGCATATTCAGGTCGTAGCACAGGATTATGAGGGAATTTTGGCGGATGCACAGGCGATTTTGGAGCATGTTGACAGCGAAGTTTATATCAAGGTTCCGGTGACTGAGATAGGTTTGCGGGCCATCAAAACGCTCAAAGTGCGCGGTGTGCATGTGACGGCAACAGCCGTCTATTCCAAGTTTCAGGCGTATTTGGCGCTCGCAGCGGGAGCCGATTTTATCGCGCCATATTACAATCGCATGGAAAATCTAAATATTGACTCAGCCGAAGTCATTCGCGAGATTGCGGCGGCGATTGAGAGAAGTCATTCCCAGACGAAGATTTTGGCGGCGAGTTTCAAAAATGTTGCACAAGTGAATCAGGCGTTTGAAAATGGCGCGCAAACGGCCACGATGGGTGCGGATATTATTGCGGCAGCGCTTGGCATGCCGTCGATTCAAAAGGCAGTCGATGATTTCAAAAGCGACTGGGAAAGTAGTTTCGGGGCGGGAACGACGCCATCAAAACTGTAATGAAAAATCTCCGAATTGCTTTCAGAGATTTAATTTTCTGCGGTGAGGCCGTGTTTCATGGCGTAAATGGCGGCTTGCGTGCGGTCGTCGACGCGGAGCTTGGCGAGAATGTTTGAGACGTGAGTTTTGACGGTTTTAATGCTGACGTACAGCGTGTCGGCAATATCTTGATTGGACAAGCCTTCGGCCACTTGGCGCAAAACTTCCATTTCGCGCGCGGTCAAATCGTCGTAGAGTTCATGCGGGCGGTGTCCTTGCGCGTCAATGCGCGCGCGTACTTCGGCTGACAGAACGTCCTCGCCCGATGCAATTTTGCGGATGGCGCTTGCAATCTCCGCGGCTTGTGATGTTTTCAAAATGTAGCCTTTTGCGCCAGCTGACAGCGCTGGGAAAACTTTTTCGTCGTCGATAAAGCTTGTCAAAATCAGCACGCGCGCGGCAGGGTTCGCTTTTAAAATTTCCTGCGTTGCCGTGATACCGTCCATTTCACTCATCACGAGATCCATGAGAATCACGTCAGGCTTGAGTTTCAGCGCTTTGAGCACGCCTGGATGGCCATCCGATGCCTCGTCAACAACGGTAATATCTTCTTGCATGTTGAGATAGCTTCGCAAGCCCAGACGCACCATTTGGTGGTCGTCAACAAGCAATACTTTGATTTTATCTTGGGTTTCCATTTAATTTTCCTTTAGTTTCGGGATATGAATTTCGACAAGCGTTCCCGCGTTTGGTGCCGTGGTAATCGTGCAATTTCCACCGAGCAAAACGGCGCGCTCGCGCAAATTTTTGAGGCCGTAAGACGCGGTCTTGTCGGATTTCTCTAGCGTGAAGCCGATGCCGTCGTCGCGAATGCGCATGACGACTGCATTTGCCGTTTCTTGCAGCTGCACGTCAATATTTTTGGCTTGTGAATGCCGGAGCGTATTTGACAGAATTTCCTGCGCCATGCGAAAAAGATTATCTTCGACAGTTTGCGTGGTTGCGATTTCTGTCAGCTGATAGTTAATCGTGCACGAAATTTTCGTTTGCAGCTCTTCTATCAGCGCGCGCAGGCCGTCAACTAGCGTTTTGCCGTCAAGCTCGGTCGGACGCAAATGAAGCAACAGCGCGCGCATTTCGTTTTGCGCTTCGTGTAAAATTTTGAGCGTCAGCTGCGCTTGACTTTGCATTTGCTCGGGGCTTGCAGCGCTTGCCTCAACGCTTGAGAGAATCATGGTCGCCGCAAAAAGTTCCTGACTGACAGAATCGTGCAATTCGCGCGCAAAACGTTTGCGCTCCTCTTCGATAATGCGCGCGCGCGCTTGTGTGCTGTCAGCTGACAGCTTTTGCAATTCGGCGCGCATGCTGACCAATTGCTCTGAAAGGGCCGTCAGTTCTGGATTTTCCGGGCTTTCATTTTTTAAAATATTTGAAATATCACGCTGATAACTCTGCGCAATTTGGTGATTTTCCCAGGCATTGTACGCGCTAAACAAAACGGACACAAGACCGCTGACTTCCGCGAGCAATAAAAGTTGGTTCCACGGCGGCAAATCACCGAGCGACGCCATGTGCGCCATCATGCTGCCACCGCCGTCATTTTTTGCGTTCGAGCCAAGCGCCAAAAGAAGCGCAAATCCTGCAACAAATGTGACCGCAAAACTAATCGCAAAACTAAAAAGAAGCCGATTTCGATTCATCATGCGTGCATCACCTCGATATTTCCCGTATCAACACTGACAACAATCGTCACGCGCTTTTCGGCGCTTTCAAAAGCGTCCGATTGAAAGCGAATATCGTGGCCGTCAAGCACGGGCGGATTTTCAAAAATCCGAATCAAACCGTTCGCCGTTGAAATATTCAGCCGAATCGCAACCTCTTCAGGCACACGAATTGTCGTATTGCCTGCGGCTTTTTTTATTGTCAGCTGATTGCCCGACGCGTGAAAATCAAGCGTTGCCAAATCAAGCACATCATCTCGGCTGAGCAATGTCGCCTCGCTTTTGTCAGCGCTGACAGACGTGTCCGTTGCCTCGTTTGTAATATCGCGCGGTTCATTTTTCCGAGCGTGCGCGCGTGCCCGTGGGCGCGCATTTTCTGGCGTGTCTGAAGCGCCTGCGCGCCGATAAAAAGCAGCAAGCCAAATCACGGGCCAAATAAGCGCAAGCCAAAAAAAGCCCGTCGTGAGCACATAGACGATAATAAAAAGCCACGCCACGCCGCCCACACAGCCAAAAACGGAACGCGCCGTCGTGTTATTATTTCTCGCATTGGCCGCAAGCGCACTAAAAACGACGGCAATCACAATCGCTGGAATAAAACCTGGCCGCGACGTAAAAAGCTTCATCGCAAGAAGCAGCAAGATAATGCCTTCTATAATAAGAAAATTTCGCGCTCGATTCATGTTTTTATTTTACCAAAATTTCTAACGAAACGACTCAGCCCCAAGGCTGATTCAACGCATGACAAGCGCGACAATAATTCCCAAAATCGCGCCGCCTATAACCTGAATCGGCGTGTGTCCCAGAAATTCTTTGAGATTTTTGTCAAGCTTAATGCCTGTATTTTCCAGATTTTCGAGCATGACGTTGATAATGTGCGCCTGCGTGCCCGCTTGGCGCCTGACGCCTTGCGCGTCGTACATGACGATGAACGCGAGCACCGCGGCAATCGCAAAAAAGTCGCTGTCAAAGCCCAATTTCATGCCCGTCGCCACCGCGAGCGCAACGACAAACGAGCTGTGCGAGCTCGGCATGCCGCCCGTCGCAAATAGCAAGCGCCAGTCAAAGCGCCGATTTTTCGCAAGTTCAATGACGATTTTCAGCAACTGCGCAATCGCCCAGCTGACAACCGCCGTCCAAAATATTTTATTGTTTGCAAGTTCTGTAAAAAAAGTCATAGGTCTTCATTTCTAAGTTTTGTCAGCGCTGACAGAAAAATTTCTGGCGGTGAAACCTGAAATTCGAGCCATTTTCCAGTTGTCGGGTGTGTAAATCCGAGCGTTTCAGCATGTAAAAATTGTCCCGCGTTCGGCGTTAGTGTTTTCGTCTGGCCGTATAGCGGATCGCCCGCGACTGGATGCTTGATGTACGCCAAATGCACGCGAATCTGGTGCGTGCGCCCCGTTTCAAGCTCACACGCGATCAGCGCAAAGCCATCAAATTGTTCCAGTACCTCAAAATGCGTCCGCGCTGCTTTTCCGCCCGCAACCACCGCCTGCTTCTTGCGCTCTTTTGGATGGCGGCCAATCGGCGCGTCAATCGTCCCGCGCAGCTTATCAAAATTGCCATGAACAAGCGCGAGATAGCGCCGTTTATTCGTTTTCTCAAGCAGCTGTTTTGCAAGTCGCACGTGTGCCCCGTCATTTTTTGCGACCATCAAAAGCCCCGACGTGTCTTTGTCAATGCGGTGCACAATTCCTGGGCGAATCACGCCGTTGATGCCTGACAAATCGCGAATGTGCCACATCAGCGCATTGACAAGTGTACTAGACGCGTGACCCGCCGACGGATGCACGACCATACCCTGCGGTTTATTGACGACGGCGACGTCCGCGTCTTCGTAAACAATTTCAAGCGGAATTTCCTCCGCCACGAGCTCAAGCGTTTTTTCTTCCGGCACGTCAAAGCTGACAACATCGCCAGCTTGCACTTTGTACGATTTTTTGGCAATTTTCCCGTTGACCAAAACGCCGCCAGAGCCTATCAGCCCTGACAAAAACTCACGCGAAAAGTCTGTCAGCGCTGACAAAACCTTGTCAAGCCGGCCCGTTTCCTCATTAATCTTAATTTTCATCTTTATCAAAAATTATCCCCAAAATCAGAACCACAAAGCCTATCGTGAGCAGCGAATCCGCGAGATTGAAAATCGGAAAGCTCACAAAATCCGTTTGAATCATGTCAACGACATAACCCAGCCGCACCCGATCCACAAAATTTCCAAGCGCGCCAGAAATCACGAGCGACAAGCCCAGAAAATAGCTAAATTTGCCCATTTTTCGCCACAAATACCAAATCGCCACTGCCACAACAAGCGGCGTCAAAATCAGAAAAAATCCTTGCTGGCCTTCCAAACTCGACCACGCCGCGCCATTATTTTGCAAATGCGTCAAACTCAAAATGCCTGGAATCAGCCGTCTGTTCCCACTCAGCGGAATCGTCGCCACCACCCACGCTTTGAAAAGCTGATCCAGAGCGATTCCCAAAACAATAATCAAAAAAGCCATGATTTTTCTCATAGTAAAAGTATAACAGAAAACAGCGCGCGCGACTGCTCTGAAATAAGGAAAAATAAAACCTGTCAGCTGACAGGTTTTCAAATTACTCTTTAAGTCCCAGAAATTGCTTGATTTGTGCGACTTGCAGCTTTGCGTAAGCTGATGGGTCTGTTTTTGCGAGTGTTTGCATGGCGAGCGCGGCTTGCGGATCGGCTTGCGCTTGTTTTTCAGCGGCTGCTTTAAGCGCTGCTGCCGAACTCTCGAGCTTCTGCACTTGCGCCGTTGTCAACACGAGCCACGTATCTTTTGGCACGTCGACCGTCACTTTTTCAGAGACCAAATCGCCCTGTTCACCGCCCACACCGAAGATAGCTTGCGCGAGCGCGCTGTCCCATTCCCATCGCGTAGTTTGGGTTGTTATCTGCGCTTGCGCAAAGTCGCCCTGCGCATAAGTCGCTGATTTTTTCGACGTTTCGACCGTTTCATTTTTCAAGATGTCTTTCACCCAGCTCGACACACTGTTCGTTGCTGTCTTTGACGTCATATCAACATTTTTCGTATTTCCTACGAAATTCACCGTCGCTTTTGTGTCATCAGTTGCCGATTTATACATAAACATATAGTTTGACGAGTCCGTCCCGATTTCCGACTTAACAAGCAGCCCGTAAGCCGCGTCGCTGCCCGAAAGGCTGTAAATTTCCCTTGTTGTTGTCGTCGTGACCTGCTTCATGCCCCAATGATCCGTGTCATGATAGATTAAGCCCAACATCGAAAGCGCGAGAAGGACGGCGGCGAGGGTTCCAACAATATTTCCAAGCGCGCCTTTAAGATAGAAAAATCCAGCTATCATGAGCGCAGCGAGTAGAACAACGATTCCAATAATCATGCAGCACCTCCTTTGTCTGCCGTGAGCACATCAACTGTTTCACCACTTGGCGTGTGCATCACTTTTCCTTTACGCAAGAAAAGTGCAATCACAATTCCAAGCACCGCAAAACCAAACGCGACCGCAAATGATACATGAAAGCCTTTGAGCGACGCTTGAATCATTTTGTCAGCGTAGAGAAGCGGATTTGTCGTTTGCAACTGGCTCGCTGGCTTATTGTTTGTGATGACATTGGTCGTGACCGAGGCCAAAATCGAGACACCGACTGACGACACAATCATGCGCACGGTGCTATTTGACGCGGAACCTTGCGCCGCCTGCTCAACAGGGAGCGCATTGAGCGCCGAGGTAATGAGCGGCATCATAATCAGCCCAATAGCGACAAAACGCAGCCAATACGTCAGCGTGATGAACGCTTCAGGCGTTGTCGCCGTGAGAAATAAATACGGCAGCGTTCCAATAGCAAGCATGATAAATCCGCCAAGCGCGAGCTTTCGCGCGCCCAAGCGATCGTACACCGAGCCTGCAATAGGCGACATAAGCGCCATCATGACAGCGCCTGGCAGCAATAAAAGCCCTGACTGGAGCGCTGTCAGCCCGTGCACATTTTGAATATAAGTTGGCAACATCAATTCAATGCCCATCATGGCAAGCGTATTAATTGCGGCGGCAAGCGTTGTCACCGTAAACTGCTTATTTTTAAAGACTGATAAATCAAGAAACGGATCGCTCATGTGCAGCTGACGCCTCACGAAGAGCGCAATAATAACGGTGCCCGCAACAATTGGCAAAATGACCGTTTTCAGATTTCCCCAGCCGTCAGTTCCGACATTTGTAAAGCCCAAAAGAAATAAGCCAAAACCGACAATTGACGCTACAAGCGAAAGTAAATCAAGTTTCATCTCGCGGTTTGGCAGAACGTCCGCCATCAAAAAGGGCGAAAGCACCGTCACCAGCACCAATAAAACAAGCGGAATCAAGAACATGGTGCGCCAATCACCTAGCTGCAAAAAGCCCATAAATCTGCCATTTCCCGAGAGAATCCAGCCGCCATAAGTTGGTCCAATCGCAGGCGCAAGTCCAACAACAAGCCCGCCAAATCCCATTGGAATCCCGATTTTTTCAGGCGGAAAAATGTTTGAGATGACCGTCATCATGAGCGGCAATGAAATCCCCGCGCCCATCGCCATGACGATACGCCCGAGCAGAAAAATTCCCCAATTTGACGTTGGCGCTGAAAAGGCGATAAATGTCCCGATTGTCGTGAAGCCATAAGCAATCGTGAACAGCCAGCGTGTTGGGATTTTCGTTGTCAAATACGCAGACACAGGCACCATGATGCCATTTGCAAGCAAATACCACGTCGTTGCGCCCTGCGCAGTTGAGAGCGAGATATTAAATTTCTCCATGAGCGTCGGATAGGCCGTTGAGAGAAATGTTTGCCCCATCATGCCCGCAAACGTCCCGATAAGAATCAGCGCAAACATCACATTGCGTAAATAATGCCTCCCGTGAATGTCTTTACTATAATCTTTTGCTACTTCTGTCATTGATTTACCTCCTTGAGCGTGCGAATGAAAAGTTTAAACGTGCGGAGAAATTCCTGCGTGTCAGTTTCGCCCATACTTTCAAGCACTTTGACTATTTTTTCTTCCATTTCTGTTTTGAGACGGCGCAGATGTCGTCGTCCATTTTCTGTCAGTTTGACAATAATTTTTCGCCGATCTTTTTTGTCAATTTCGCGAATAATCAGCGTTTTTTCTTCAAGCACTGACAAGAGCGCGGCAACGCGCGCTGACGAAATTTCGTTGTCAGACGCAATGTCTGACGGCGTCACCTTTTCATTTTCATGGCACGCCAGATATTTGAGCACAGGAAACTCGCCGCGTGACGTGCTGTTGATCTGCTTTGTTTCTTTTGCGTGCAGCGCCGCGCGGATAATTTCCATCAGCTCTTCAGCTGCTTTTTGAGTTGTCATTTTTAGCCTCTCTAATATCTAATACTGTTAGCTATTGTACTATATTAAAAATAAATGTCAAGAGAAAAAATTAAGACATAAAAAATCCGCCCGAAAATTTCCGAGCGAAATTTTCATTTGATAACAAAATTAACGCATCAAATAATCGCAAGGACAGCGAAGTTGATGATAAACAGTCCCGCGACCACCCAAACAATCGGCTTCACGTCACGGATTTTGCCGGTAAAGACTTTGACAAGAATAAATGTGATAAAGCCAGCCGCGATCCCGTAAGAAATGCTATATGCAAAGCCCATGAAGACGCTCGCAAAGAAGCACGGAATCGCTTCTGAGAGCGTATCCCAGTCGATTTCTTTAAATGCGCCCAGCATCATCATGCCGACAATAATCAGAATCGGCGCCGTCGCTTGACTTGGCACAATCGCAAGGAGTGGCAAGAATAAGCTGGAAATCAAGAACATAACCGCCGTCGCAATGGAAGTCAGGCCTGTACGCCCGCCCGCGCCAATTCCCGCGGCTGACTCAACAAAGACGGTCGTATTTGACGTGCCAAAGATCGCGCCGATTGGCGTTGCAATCATATCAGCAAAGAGTGCGCGGTCCATTTTCGAGCTGAAACCGCGACTTTCAGCCATTTCTGCAAAATCTTTTTCATCAAAGATGCCAGTCCGACGTCCCGAGCCAATGAAAGTGCCAATCGGGTCAAAAATAGATGTCAAGCTGAACGCAAGGATAGCCATGGCAACCTCGATATATTTGGATGGTGTTGAGAAAAGTTTAACCATGCCCTGATCGCCAAATGCTGCGCCAAACGTAGTGCCCATTTGCTTGAACGCCACGCCCAGATTATTTTGTGCAAAGAGTGTGTGCGCGTCAATTTTTACAACGCCTGTGACAATCGCAAGAATCGTCGTTGCGAGAATCGCAAGGAGAATGCCACCTTTCCATTTGCGCAAAACGAAGAACATCGTAAAAACAATGCCACAAAGCGCTACGAGAACTGGCGCATTATTGAATTTGACAAGTTCTGGGACAATCGAGCCATTGGCGATAATCGTCCCATGATCGTTGACATACGTGTTCGGGTCTGCGAGAAATTGAAGAATGCCCGCATTTTTGATACCGATATAGGCGATGAAAATACCAATCCCGCCGCCAATCGCGTGCTGCAACGACTCAGGAATTCCCAAAATAATCGCCTTACGAATACTCGTAAAGGTAATAATAATGTTAATAATCCCGCAAATGAAGACCATCGCGAGTCCCTCTTGCCACGTGTAGCCCATCGTTAAAACGACCGTATAAGCAAAGAAGGCATTGAGTCCCATGCCGGGCGCGAGTGCATAAGGCACATTTGCAATGAGCGCAATGGCGACTGTTCCGACAACCGAAGCGACAATGGTTGCCAGAAAGACCGCTTGCGTCGGCATGCCAGCCGCGCCCAAAATCTCTGGATTCACGAAGAGAATGTAGCTCATCGCAAAGAAAGTTGTAATTCCCGCGACAATCTCGCGCCCAACAGTCGTGTTGTTTTCTTTAAGTTTGAATAACTTATCCAATTTTGTCTCTTTTCTATATGAAAAATTAAAAGTACAGTTCAATTTTACAGGAGTCATGCTGAAATAACAAAGGAAATCCAAACATTGCTAAAAAAAGATGATTGAATGTTCGGATTTTGGACGCATTTTTAAAAATCACACGCGGAATTTGGCGCTAATCGGCAACAATAGGCGCCCGAGCACATCGGAGTGACACGAGAAAAATCTGGTTTGTGTTATAATAATCAAATGACAAATTCTGATAAGAAATTGATTGCGGTGGATTTGGATGGAACAATGGTGGCTGACGCTGGCTTTGAGGTAAGCACATTTACGCGGGAAGTTTTCCAGGCGGTTGCTGAAAAAGGGCATCAGATTGTGATTGCAACTGGGCGGCCGTACCGCATGGCGGTTGATATTTACAAACAGCTCGAGATGACGACGCCGATGGTAACTTTCAACGGCGCGCTGACAAGTTTACCGGCTGACAAAAACTGGAAATATACGCACAAGCGCTATATTGACAAGGATTTCGTGTTTGATTTGCTGCGGCATCAGCAGAATTTTGATTTGGAGTTTTTAGCAGCTGAGTATCGTCGGAAATTTTATTTGAATAATTTCCAGGGCGTTGATCCGCGGATTTTTGGTGTGGAGAAGTTTGAGGCGTACCACCGATTGCGCATGGACCGGCTGACGACCGATCCGCATTCGGTGCTTCTGTCCACGCGTGCTAAAGACAAAGTCACGCTCGCTGGACGCATGACGGCGCATTTTGGCGGGGAAATCACGGTGTCTGCTTGGGGCGGACCCAACGGCATTTTGGAAATCGTGCCACGCGGCGTGACTAAAGCTTACGCGCTCGAACATCTGATGAAATCTGAGGGCATTGCGCGCGAAAACCTGATCGCATTTGGCGACGAGTACAATGATGTCGAAATGTTTCAGCTTGCGCAGACGGGTTACGCCATGAAAAATGCGTCTGAGCGCCTCATGGCGCACGCTGACGAGATTCTGCCTTGGACAAATCTTGAAAACGGCGTCGCACGCAAACTTGAAGAATTATTTTTGTAAAAACTAAAACCTGTCAGCGCATTTCTTTTGAGCACAGCTCAGCGCGCGAAACTGACAGGTTTTTTGTTGTCTTGTCAAAGGTATTTGACAGCTCAATTCCTTGTCAGTGGCTTTCTAAACGTGTATAATTTTATCAAGAAAGGGTTTTCATATGAAAGTATCTTTATTTTCTCAGTGTGTCGTCGATTTGATGTTTCCAGAGGTCGGGAAGTCAATGGTTGCGGTGCTCGAGCGGCTTGGCATCGAAACTGAATTGCCTGATCATCAAGTCTGCTGTCAACAGCCAACGACAAATTCGGGACTTGTCAAAACCTCGCTCAAAGGCGTTCGCGCACAAATTGACGCGTTTGATGGCTGCGATTTTGTTGTGGGAGACGCAGGCTCGTGCGTGGCAGCGCTCAAAGAGCTTGACCAATGGTTTGAGCCTGGCGATCCTTATCACAAAAAAGCACGCGATTTAGCCAATCGCACGTTTGAATTTTCGCAATTTCTCTACCATGTGCTCGGCATGCGCCAGTTTGGCGCAACTTTCAACGGCGAAAAAGTGACGTATCACCGCTCGTGCCACATGACGCGCCTCCTCGGCGAGCGCACCGCACCGATTGAATTTATCCAAAAAATTGACACGCTTAACTACATCGAAATCCCGCATATCGAGAATTGCTGCGGCTTTGGCGGCACATTTTCCGTGAAAATGCCTGCGATTTCAGAGCTGATGGTGACCGAGAAAATGAACGACATCATCGCAACTGACGCCGAAATTCTTGTCAGCGCTGACATGGGCTGTCTGATGAATATTGCTGGCAAATTTAACCGCGAAGGTAAGAAAATCAAGGCGCTGCACATTGCCGAAGTGCTCAATCATGCGGTCGATGTGACGAAAATGGATCGTCCTGATTTTGAGCACGTTTCAGAGAATATCGCAAAACTCCACGCCGAATTGCCTGATTTTGAGCCGATTGCGGAGCGCGAAACGGTTAAATTTAGCTATGCGGAGCGCGTCAAAAACGGAAAGATGCTGGTGGCCAAATAATGGGACTTTCAACCTCAACGAAATCATTTACAGAGCGCGTCGCAGAATCCTCGCACGATAAATTTGCCCAAGCTGCCGTCGCAAAAGCGCAAGATACGCAGTGGCAAAAGCGTGAGGGCTCGCGCGAAGAGCTCGGAAATTGGGAAGAATGGCGCACGATTGCCGAGAGCATTCGCCAGCACACGCTGAAATATTTGCCGCATTATTTGAAAGAATTTTCCGATAATGTCGCAAAGCGCGGCGGTCACGTCTTCTTTGCGCAAACGGGCGAAGAGGCGCAGGATTACGCGCGCAAGGTCATTCTCGAGAAAAATGCCAAAAAAGTTGTCAAATCCAAATCCATGGTCACGACTGAGGTCGATATTGACCCGATGTTGACTGAAATCCCTGACATGGACGTGCTTGAGACCGATCTCGCCGAGTTTATTCTTCAGATGGCAAATTGGGACGAGCCGTCACACATTGTTTTTCCTGCGCTACACAAAAATCGGGATCAGATTCGCGAAATTTTCGCCGAAAAGCTTGGCTATACGGGCGATAATGATCCTGTCAATCTCGCGCGCTGCGCGCGTGACACCATGCGCAAGCTCTTTTTGCGCTCAGAAGTCGGCATTACGGGCTGTAACTTTGCGATTGCGAATACCGGCGACATCAATCTCTCAACCAATGAGGGCAACGCCGATTTGACGATTTCCATTCCAAAGACACAAATCGTTCTGATGGGCATGGAGCGTATCGTGCCGTCGATTCGTGAAGCTGAGATTTTAGACAATATGCTCGCGCGCTCAGCCGTCGGGCAAAAACTCACAACGTATGTGACTTTTGCAGGCCAAAAAGCCGCTGATGAATCTGACGGGCCTGAAGAATTTCACGTGATTATCCTTGACAATGGCCGAAGCAATGCGCTGGGAACTGTTTTTCAGCCCGTGCTGCAATGTATCCGCTGCGGCGCGTGTCTCAACGTTTGCCCTGTTTATCGCCATATTGGCGGACATGCGTATGGCTCGATTTACCCGGGGCCAATTGGCGCGGTTTTATCGCCCGTGCTTGGCGGTTACAAGCAATATGGCGATTTGCCGTTTGCGTCTTCGCTTTGTGGCGCGTGCACTGAGACCTGCCCCGTCAAGATTCCGCTGCACAATCTCTTGCTCGAGCACAGGCGCGTGATGGAAGACGAGCTCGGTATTCATCACGACGGCGGCTTTGTTAATTTTGAGATGAATACGGTCGGCATGGGGCTTGGCTCGTCTTCTTTGTTTGGAATTGCACAATCTGGCGCGCATTTGGGACTTTCGATGTTGCCAAAATCAAAAAATGTAACGGTCACAGGTCCCATGTTCAAATACGGCGCTGTGCGCAAAGCGCCCGTTCTCGCCAAAGGCTGGACAGACGTGCGCGATTTGCCCGTTGCGCCGCCGAGCAGAAATCAATTTCGGCATTGGTACAAAAAATATGTGAAGGAGAGCACAAAATGAGTGGAAGTATCGAAAATCGCGACGCATTTTTAGCGCTTTTAACTGAGCGTTTGGGCACGCCAGACTTCGAGCCTTACGTTTTGCCGTCAGATTTGCCGATGCGCGAAAAAGCGGAGCTGTCTGTCGAAGAACTCCTCGCGCTCGCGCACAAACAAGCCGAATTCGTGAGTGCAGCCATGCTTGAAATCACGTCGCAAGAGCTGACAGAAACTCTGCAGCAGCTGATAGAAAAAGCGGGCGGCGGGCAAATCATGGTGCCAACTGATGATGATTTTGAGCATTTTGTCAGCGCTGACAGCTTTGAAAATGTCGTCAGATGGCAAGTCGGAGCTGACAAGCGCGATGAAAACATCCAAGCCGCGCAAAATTCCAATATTGCTATTGCGGTGCCGCGCTTTTTTCTCGCAGAGTCGGCCACGATTGTCGTTGAAAGTCACGCAGGGCAAGGGCGAAGTTTTCATTTTCTGCCGACGCATTATATCGCGGTCGTGCCGCAGAGTCGCGTGGTTGCGCGTTCAACGCAGGCGGCAGCTTACTATGATGCGCACAAACGCCCAGGTTCGACACTGCATTTTATCTCGGGGCCATCAAATTCGGGCGATATCGAGATGCAACTTGTGGTCGGTCTTCACGGCCCGCTCGAGATTACGTATCTCATTGTCAAAGATCTGTAACTAAAAAAGAGAACCTGAATCGCGGTTCTCTTTTTGCGTCTGCTTTTTAATCAAATCGCGGCGTGCGTTTGTGCGTGAGTGGAATGAGCAGTGTGAAGACAAGCGCAAGCGCGAGCAACAAGAACACATAGCTGCCGACATTTCCCGTGAGACTAATCGCCTGGCGCAGATAGAGTACGGTATAAGTCATCGGCAGCCATGGATTTAGCGCCTCGAAAATCCCACCCGTGAGCTGAATCGGATATGTGCCCGCCGACGTCGCGAGTTGCGCCATGAGCAAAATGAGCATCAGAAATGCGCCGACTTTGCCCAGCCAGAGATTGAAAAACGTGATCAGACTCATGAACGCAAACGCGATGAGAATATTGCCAAGGAGCAGCGTCATAAAATGTGCGGGGCGAAGGCCGATCAAGAGCACACCAAGCGTCACAAGAATGCCCTGCGCGACCGCAATCACGCCATTTGTGGCAAGCTTCGCAAGGAGAAAATCGCGCCGATTTTTCGCTTTTCGCTCGTCTGAAATGCTGCGCCCAATGATGACATTTGTCGAGAGTGCACCCACAAACAGCGCCACTGAAATCATGTACGGTGCCATACCGACACCATTTGCGGCCACTTTGTCTGTATCGGCGTGCACGAGCGTCGTGTTTGACGCAAGCGTCGTCGCGTTCGCCGCGTTGGTGTTGGTTTGGTTAAGATTGCTAGAGGCGGCAACGAGCGGCGTTTTGAGCTGATTGGTGCCCGTTGTCAGCTGCGTCAACGCGTCTGTCAGCTGCGATGAGCCCGCAGCAAGCTGTGTCGTCCCCGTCGAAATTTGCTCCGAGCCCGTTGTCAGCTGCGCGGCCGCATTTGTCAGCTGCGAGTTTTTAGCGGTCAATTGCTGCGCACCCGTTGTCAGCTGATTAAGCCCCGTTGAGAGCTGTCCTGAGCCTTGCGCGAGCGTTTCGGCTGCCGGCACAATCTGTGTCGCAAGCGCTGTGTGCGCACTCGCGAGGCCCGTTGACAAATTCCCGAGCGCTGTATTCGCTGCTGGCAACAGTTGAGCGGCCGATTGCTGGAGCTGCGTCTGATTTGTTTGAAGCGTTGTCAGCG
>JAIRUZ010000042.1 GCA_031254115.1 Streptococcaceae bacterium | reverse complement strand
GTCTTTTCGCCTCGTTCGCTTGCGCTTCAGAAGCAACTCAATTAGTATACCATTTCTTCGAAACTTGTCAAGAGACAAATGTTCCCTTTCTGACCGACTTCCGCCCCTTTCACGACCCGACTGAGCAACTTTTACTTGTCAATCCAGTTTTGGTCTAAAAATGATTGTTTTTAGCAAGAAAGTAAAATATGTATATAATAAAATAAAATCTTCTCAGATTTTATATATCAGATGAGTGTGTTTTCTGGGGGCAAAGCCCCCAGAATCACGAGCTAGACTAAGCAACGCTACTCAATGCATATACATTAACTCAAACGCACCGCCAACATCATTACACTCAATCAATACTATGGACTTATAAAGTCTTATACAAGCTCAATAATCGCCATTGGGGCAGCATCGCCACGACGTGGTTCAACTTTAAGGATACGTGTGTATCCACCATTACGGCCTTCATAACGTTTAGCGATATCGTTAAACAATTTTTGAAGTGCTGTTGGGAATACTTCTTTCTCTTCGTCAAAATCTTTGATAGCAACTTCTTTACGTACAAATGCTGCAGCAGCACGACGTGAAGACAAATCACCTTTTTTGCCAAGAGTAACCATTTTTTCAAAAGTTCGGCGTACTTCTTTAGCACGTGCTTCTGTTGTAACGATAGTTTCATTAATAATGAGATCTGTCGTCAAATCACGAAGCATAGCTTTACGTTGTGAAGACGTACGTCCAAGTTTACGATGGGACATGTTTTCCTCCTATACTTATTCTTCTCATTTTCGGATTTCAATTCCAAGATTTTTAAGCTTTTCAACCACTTCTTCAAATGATTTTTTACCCAAATTCTTGATTTTTTGAATTTCTACAATATTCATATCTGAAAGATCTGAAATTACATTGATACCCGCACGTTTAAGACTGTTATATGCGCGAACCGAGAAGTCTAGTTCTTCAATTGTCTTATCTAATACACGTTCTGATGCAACTTCTTGCGTAAGTGCCAAATTGCTTGTTGAAGCAGCTTCTTCAGACAAATTCACAAAAAGTCCAAGATGGTCTGTTAAAATTTTTGCTGCATGACTCAAAGCCTCTTGAGGCTGGATTGCGCCATTAGTAAAAATTTCAAGTGTCAATTTATCAAAATTGTCGTTGTCGCCAACACGAGCTGGCTCTACTTGATAGTTTACCTTTGTGATCGGTGAGTAAAGTGAGTCTACGGCAATTGTACCTACGGTCTGAACTTCCGACTTATTAGCATCAGCCAGTACATAGCCACGACCTTTATTCACTGTCAGCACTGCATGGAAATTATGTCCTTTTGCAAGTGTAAACAAATAATGATCTTTATTGACAATTTCAACTTCGCTATCAGTCAAGATATCTCCAGCGTGTACTACTGCTGGTCCTGTAATATCGAGTTCAATTTGCTTTTCTTCATCAGAAAATGATTTTATTGCGAGTCCTTTGATTGCAAGTACAATCTGAACTACATCCTCGCGAACACCTGGAACAGTCTGGAATTCATGTTGTACACCCTCAATAGCGATGCTTGTTACAGCAGCACCTGTCAAACTTGACAAAAGGACGCGACGAAGTGAATTACCCAAAGTTGTACCATAGCCACGTTGAAGTGGTTCAATTACAAACTTTGCATAAGTTGAACTGTCATCAATTTTTGCGATTTTTGGTGTTTCAAATTCGTTCATGTGTTTTCCCCTTTAATTATAGTAGCGAGAGTTTCCAATTTACTATAGGTTATACACGACGACGTTTTGGAGGGCGTGCACCATTATGTGGAACTGGGGTTACATCGCTGATTGAAGTTACATTCAAGCCAGCAGCTGCGAGTGCACGAATTGCAGATTCACGACCAGGACCAGGACCTTTAACTGAAACAGCAACTGTTTTCAAGCCTTGCTCTTGAGCAGCTTTTGCAGCAGCTTCTGAAGCCATTTGAGCTGCAAATGGAGTAGATTTCTTTGAACCTTTAAATCCAAGTGCGCCAGCTGATGACCAGGCAAGTGCATTACCAACTGTATCTGTAATCATCACAATTGTGTTATTGAAAGTTGAATGAATGTGAGCAACACCTGATTCAACGTTTTTCTTTACACGACGTTTACGAGTAGGTTTTGGCATTTTATCTCCTTTCTATAGTTTATTTCTTCTTACCTGCAATTGCTTTAGCAGGTCCTTTGCGTGTACGCGCGTTATTCTTCGTGTTTTGTCCGCGAACAGGAAGTCCACGACGGTGACGCATACCACGGTAGCTACCAATTTCCATCAAGCGTTTGATATTCAGGTTGATTTCACGACGAAGATCGCCCTCAAGCTTCAAAGCATCAAGTTCACGACGAATTGCGTCTTCTTGATCAGTAGTCAAGTCTTTTGTGCGGACATCTTCTGAGACGCCAGCAGCTTTCAGGACTTTTTGTGCAGTCGGAAGTCCCACACCAAAAACGTAAGTCAAGCTGATGACAATACGCTTCTCATTTGGGACATCAGTTCCAGCAAAACGAGCCATATTTTATGTTTTTCCTTTCAATTCTACGCCTGTCAGAACAGCTGACAGACATCTACAAATTTGTGTCACAGCTGACAGGCTGTCAGCTATTTTGATTATCCTTGGCGTTGTTTATGTTTGGGATTTGCTGGGCAAATCACCATCACGCGGCCGTTACGGCGAATAACTTTGCAGTATTCGCACATAGGTTTTACAGATGGTCTTACTTTCATTGTGTCTTCCTTTCTATGGTTACCGCGAGGCAAGCTCGCTCAATGAGGTAGAACGTTCAGTTCCGTTTGATCGTCCGATATGTGATGCGTCCACGCGTCAAGTCGTATGGACTCATCTCAACCGTGACGCTATCTCCCGTCAGAATGCGAATGTAATTTTTACGCATCTTCCCAGAAATTGTCGCCAAAATTTGATGGCCATTCTCGAGCTCAACAGTAAACATGGCGTTGGGCATCGTATCAATCACTTTGCCTTCGATTTCAATCACATCGTCTTTTGCCAATTTTTACCTCCCCCTCTTTAGTTTCTGTTTTTAGGCGACAAAAAACCGCCAAATACAGAACTTATCAATTATAGCACGTTCTGTGCTGTTTGACAAGCCCTAAATGACGGAAATTTTCATTTTTCAAATGGCCCTGTTTATTTCAGGACATCGAGCGCTGCTTTGACTTCGCTCGTCGTTTGTTCAATTGTAGTTGAGCCTTCGACCGTTTTGACCAAACTTTTGGCCACGTAATACTTGAGAACAGGCGCGGATTCTTTTTGATTGATTTCGATGCGATTTTCGACCGTTTCAGGCACATCATCTGCGCGCTGATAGAAATCGCAAGCGCCACAAACGTCGCACGTGTAATCCTTGAGCGGCTTTTTGAAAATCTTGTGATACGTCGCGCCACATTTGCGGCAAATAAAACGGCCGCTGATACGAGCCACAAGAATCTCGGGATTAACGTCAATATTAATCACCGCATCCAGCTTCATTGTCAGCGCTGACAAAATTTCGTCGAGCTTTTCGGCCTGATGAAAATTGCGCGGATAGCCATCAAGCAAAAAACCGTGCGCGCGAATATCGGCGGCTGCCAGTCGCTCTTTGACAATGCCGTCTGTCACTTCGTCAGGCACAAGCTCGCCCTTGTCAATGTACGTTTTTGCCGCCAAGCCCATTGGCGTGCCTTCTTTCATCGCCGCACGAAACATGTCGCCCGTTGACACGTGCACAACGCCGTAATCGCGCACAATCATTTCCGCCTGCGTGCCTTTGCCAGCTCCCGGCAAGCCCATAATAAATAAGTTCATCTTTCTCCTTTTAGCCTAAAATCTTGGAATTTCTCCCAAGATTCTTTGTTTTATTAATCAATCTACTACTGGATCATCCATAAATCCAACGTATTGTTTCTTGAGCATGTAACCTTCAAGCTGCTCGACGCCTTGAATCGCTGTCATGATGATGATCAAGAGAGACGTACCGCCAAGCGCGACAATTTGCGGTAATCCCCAAAGATTTTGCGCAACCATCGGAATAATCGAAATCACACCCAGAAAGAGCGAGCCAACGGTCGCTAAGCGAATCAAGAGCCCAGAAATATATTTTTCGGTGCCTTTACCCGGCCTGACAGACGGAATATACGCGCCCGACTGTGTCAGCTGATCCGACATTTTCTCTGGGTTGATTTGCACGAATGAATAGAAGAACGTGAACACGATGATTAAAATGCCGTAAATCGACATGCCAGTCCAGCCCGAAGTCGCCATGATATTCTGCAAATTCGTGAGCCAATCGGCATTGATATTTGCTTTTTGCAAAAATTGCAGAATTGTGGGTGGCGCCGTCGAAATCGTTGAGGCAAAGATAACGGGGATAACGCCCGCTGGGTTGACGCGCAGCGGCAAGTACGACGAGCTTGGCGCGCCTTGCGTCAGCTTCGTGTATTGAATCGGCACTTTGCGCTCCGCCTGCTGCACCCACGTCGTAAACCAAATAATCAGAACGGCAACAGCAACCAGAACGCCAATATTAATCCACCCTTGCATTTGCAAATCTGGTCGCTGATTTTCGACCCAATCGACATAAATACCGTGCGCGGAGTCTGGAATACTTGCAACAATACCCGCAAAGATAACGAGCGAAACGCCCGAGCCAAAGCCTTTGTCGTTGATTTGCTCGCCCATCCACGTGACAATCATCGAGCCCGCTGTCAAAATAATGCCAATCATGACATACGTTTGCCAATTGGGATTGGCGACAATTTTGGCAGATGTCAGCGCCTGAAAACCAGCTGTAATTCCGATAGATTGGCCCATTGCAAGCGCGAGTGTAATGTAGCGCGTGGCTTGGTTAAGCTTACGGCGACCGATCTCGCCTTGCTTGCCCCATTCTACAAAAACAGGCAAAATGTCCATTTGCAAGAGCTGCACAATGATGGAAGCCGTGATATACGGCGAAACGCCCATTGCAAAGAGCGAGAAAGTCTGCAAACCATTGCCCGAAACCATATTAAACATCTGGAAAAACGGCAAATTCGCCAGCGATTGCAATTTACTTGCGTCGATGCCTGGCACCGTAATATGCGTCCCCAAACGAAAAACAAACAAAATCCCAACCGTGAACATCACACGGTTTCGGACTTCTTTGAGTTTAAATCCATTCCATAATAATTTAAAAAACATGAGAACCTCTAACACTAACTAAATTTCAAAATCATTGGGCCGCGCCCAAAATCATAGATAGTAACATTATACCACATGAAGCCTCATATGAACCTCAAAAAAAGCGATTGTTACCAATCGCTTCGTTTTTTATTTGGCTGCTTTGACGAATTTTTTGGCTTCGACAAGCTCAACCGAGCCACCAGCAGCTTCAACGGCTGCTTTCGCTGATTCAGAAATTTTTGCGACTGTCAATTTCAAGTTTTTCACTTTCAACTCGCCATTGCCGAGAACTTTGATGCCGTCAAGTGTGCTTTTGATGATTTTTGCGTCAACCAATGTTGTTGCATTCACCTCGGCACCTGCCTCAAAACGGTTCAATGTGTCAAGATTGACAATCGCGTATTCTTTGCGATTGACATTCAAGAAACCACGTTTTGGCATACGGCGGAAAAGCGGTGTTTGACCCCCTTCAAATCCAGGACGAACGCCGCCGCCTGAGCGCGATTTTTGGCCTTTTTGGCCACGGCCAGACGTTTTACCGTTGCCTGATGATGTGCCGCGTCCAACGCGGTTGCGTACTTTACGGCTACCTTCGGCCGCTTGTAATGTATGAAGTTCCATTTTTTCTCCTTTGGTATCTTGCTTGCGCCCGCCAAAACGAAGAGTGCGTTTTACCAGACTCGCCGATACAAATTATTTAATGAGCGCGACTAAGTCCGCTTTTTTAGCGTCTGCCGGGTAAGCAATGCCTTCAGCGTTCAAGTAAGCTTTGATTTCAGCTACTTTTGAAGCTGATGTGGGTTTGTCAGCGCTGACAGCTTTTGGAGCTGCCTTTTTAGCTGCCTTTTTCTTGTCAGCTGCAGCTTCTGTGATTGTTACAAGGTGCCCAACTGACGCAACCATTGCGCGGATTGCTGCTGTATCTTCTTTGACAACGCTTGAGCCCATTTTGCCAAGGCCAAGAGCCTTAACGGTCTTGCGCTGTACAGGGATGCGGCTGATGGGAGATTTTGTCAATGTTAATGTAATTTGTGCCATTTTTCTCTCCTTAACCTAATTCGCTTACATCAACGCCGCGCAAAGCTGCAACGTCTTCTGCTTTTTTGAGCTGTTTCAAGCCATCAACCGTTGCGCGAACAACGTTAATTGGCGTGTTTGAACCGAGCGATTTTGATGTGATATCTGCAACACCGGCCAATTCAAGGACGGCACGAACCGCGCCACCAGCTGCAACACCAGCTCCTTCAACAGCTGGCTTGAGCATGATTTTGCCGCCGCCAAAGACACCATTGACTTCATGGGGAATTGTCGTACCAACCATAGGAACAGTCACGAGATTTTTCTTTGCTGCTTCGATAGCTTTGCGGATTGCTTCAGGAACTTCCTGCGCTTTGCCTGTACCAAAGCCAACGCGACCTTTGCGGTCGCCTACGACAACAAGCGCTGCAAAACGCAGACGACGTCCACCTTTGACAACTTTTGTGACGCGGTTGATGCCAACGACACGTTCTTCAAATTCGCTCACTTCACGCTCGCGACGGTTATTATTTCTATTTTCTGCCATTTTTTCTCTCCTTAGAATTTAAGTCCAGCTTCACGCGCTGCTTCAGCCAAAGCTTCTACACGTCCGTGATAGAGATAGCCGCCACGATCGAAGACAACTTCTCCAATTTTAGCAGCTTTAGCAGCTTTTGCAACCGCCGCGCCGACCTTTGTCGCTTGCTCTGTTTTTGTGCCCGTCTCTTTGAGAGAACTTGCAGAAACCAACGTTACGCCTTTAACATCATCAATGATTTGTGCGTAAATGTTTGTGTTTGAGCGGAAAACGTTCAAACGTGGACGCTCAGCTGTACCAGAGAGTTTGCCGCGCACACGTGTGTGGCGTTTCTGGCGAGATTTGTTTTTATCTTGTTTTGTAATCAAAATATTTTCCTCTATATTTATAAGTTGTACTTGTCGAAACTGTTGTCAGCTGACAACGGGTGCCATTCTCAGTGAAATAACACATATTGACAAGGGGAATTTATCTGTCAGTTTCGTACGCTTTGCGCACTCAGGAAAAGCACTCCTGACAGAATTTTATTTACCAGTTTTTCCTTCTTTACGACGGACAAATTCGCCGACGTAGCGAATTCCTTTGCCTTTGTAAGGCTCTGGCGTGCGGTGGCTGCGCACAAATGCGGCCGTTTGGCCAACTTTCTCTTTGCTTTGGCCGCTGACTTTGATGTGCGTGTTATCTGGCACTTCAAATGTAATGCCTTCAGGTGCTTCGATTTCGTCTGGATGAGATTTACCGACTGACAAGACAAGCTTTGTGCCTTGCAATTGCGCACGATAACCGACACCAATCATCTCAAGGTCTTTTGTAAAGCCTTCAGAGACGCCAGTTACCATATTCGCAAACAACGCGCGCGTTGTGCCGTGCAATGCTTTCATTTCTTTTGAATCGTTCGGGCGTTTAAAAGTTGCCTGTGCGCCTTCAATTTCAAGTGTAATCTCAGGACGGAAAGTGCGAGAAAGCGTTCCTTTTGAGCCTTTGACTGTGACGACATTGCCTTCTTGCGTGACTTCAACGCCAGCAGGAATGACAACGACTTTGTTACCAATACGTGACATATTTTTCTCCTGTTAAATTTTCAGTCTGTTCTATTAAATAAACAGCTGTTTTCACGGGTTTGTCAAATGTGACAAATGTAGTTTTCTGATTTTTTCTGTCAGTTTCGTACGCTTTGCATACTCAGGAAAAGCGGGTCTAACAGAAAGTTGATTACCAGATGTAAGCGAGTACTTCACCGCCGACGTTCTTTTGACGCGCAACTTTGTCAGTCACAACGCCTTCAGAAGTTGAGATGATAGCTGTTCCAAGGCCGTTCAGGACTTTTGGAATGTCTTCAGATTTTGCGTAAACACGCAAGCCTGGCTTAGAAATACGCTTCAAGTTTGTGATAACTTTTTTGCCGTTGCGTCCGTATTTCAGGTACACGCGAATAAGCCCTTGCTTGTTATCATCAACGTATTCAACGTCTTTGACATAGCCTTCATTTTTCAAAATCTCAGCGATTTCGTGTTTGATCTTTGATGCTGGCGCTTCTACCACGTCGAATTTACGCATGTTTGCGTTACGAATACGTGTCAGAAAGTCAGCAATTGGATCTGTCATAACCATAGTGTGGTTCTCCTTATTTGTAGTTTGGGTGTGTTCAATCCCACTTTCAAATTAATGAGGTCATTTTGATAAAATAACCGAACTTATAGAGTATATCAGTTTTTATCAAGGCTGTCAACTCTCACCATCTGATCGACGCTATTTTATTTATTTTCTTGAAATCAAGAAGTTGCGGTCGTCTTGTTTTTAGTTTGATTATCAAATCTTGTGGTATAATAGTAAAATCATGAAAAAGCATAAAAAACTTAAGCTTACTTTACTTTTAAGCGCCGCGTTCCTTGTCGTTGTTGACCTTGCAGCCGTTTTTTATTTCTTCAACGTTTCGCAAGTTAGAAATAACAAAATCCCTGGCCAATTGGCGAAAACGAGCCCAAACTACAGCCGCGTTCTTGCATTTAACAAATTGCCAAAAACGACCGAGACGCTCGAAAATCACGGTGTAAAACTCTCCGCATGGTATGTGCCCGCCGCCAAAAAAACAAATAAAACCGTGATCGCCGTGCACGGCTACCGAAGCGATCGCGAAGCGATGGAGCAATATGGCGAGTTGTATCACGCACTCGGCTACAACGTGCTCATGCCCGACAATCGCGGCGCTGGCGCGTCTGGAGGAAATCTCATCAGCTACGGCTACTGGGACAAATTTGACATTATCGCATGGGCAAATAAACTTGTCAGCGCTGACAGCTCCGTTGATATCACCCTTTTTGGCGTGTCAATGGGTGGCGCAACCGTCATGATGGCCTCTGGCGAATCCACACTCCCCAAAAATGTCAGCTCCATCATCGAAGACTGCGGCTATACCAGCGTTTGGAATGAGACGAGCTACCAAGCCAAAGAAATGTACAATCTGCCACAATTTCCGTTGATTTACGAAGTATCCGCCATGTCGAAACTCCGTGCAGGCTGGTCTTACGGCGAAGCAAGTTCAACCAAAGCGCTCGCAAAAAACACCCGGCCCATTCTCTTCATTCACGGTGAAAGCGACACGTACGTACCATACAGCATGCTCGCGGAAAATGTCGCTGCGCTCAAAGCGGGTACACCCAAAGAAGTCCTGAGTGTTCCAGGCGCTGCGCACGCAAAATCATTTGAGACAAACCCGACCTTGTACCAGACCACCGTGCGCAATTTTCTTAACCGCTACAATCCTGCAACCTAATCCGCCTTTAGTCTGATTTCACGCCCGCTCAATATGTTATAATTAGCCTAATAAACGGAGGATTTTCAAGATGATGAATATGAGCGAAATGATGAAGCAGGCCGCGGCGTTGCAGGCACAGCTTGAAGAAACACAGCGCGAGCTTGCAGCCGCAACATTTATGGGCTCAAGCAGCCAAGGACTTGTCACAGCTACTTTTTCTGGCGCTCGCGAAATGACGGGACTGACGATTCGCCCCGAGCTGCTCGCACAAAACAATCCCAGTCTTCTGCAAGATTACGTGGTTGAAGCGGTCAACGCTGCGCTTGATGAAATCGACACGACAACCAAACAAAAATTAGGCCCGCTTGCAGGCGGTCTTAATTTGCCGTTTTCATAAAATGAGCAAAAAAGCCGTGATTTGACGGCTTTTCTGTTACACTAGAACTATCAACTAAAGGAGAATTTACATGTCAACTTACGAAATTTTAAATCAATCGGTCGCTGATTTGTCACAGATGTCAGCGCTTATTCATCAGACGCATTGGTATATGCGCGGCCGCGGCTTTCTCACGCTTCACCCAAAAATGGACAGCTTGCGCGACGGCATCGAAGAAATGCTCGATGTCGTGGCTGAGCGCCTGATTACGCTTGGCGGCGCGCCTTATTCAACGCTGACAGAATTTGCAACGGCGTCAAAAATCATGCTTGAGCCCACGAACTACGAGCTCGACATGACAACGCGGCTGACAACACTTCTCGTGGCCTACAAATACCTGCAAACGTCGTTTAATGCAGCCATTTCAGCGCTCGAGAGCGACCCTGTCACGCAAGACATCTACATCGGAAACCTTGGCGCGATCGACAAAATCGTGTGGATGCTCAGCGCAGAACTGGATTAAATAAAAATGGCTGAAATAAGCCATTTTTTGTTCGCGCGAGTTAATCTTTTAACGATTCACGTTTTCCAGCCGCAATTGCTTGCCGTTGCGTAACCGTAATTACATCTGAGGCTATTGTCGTAGAAGGCATTTTATCTCGGTTCAACCAAAAAACGCCCGAATTTCCTTTGTTTGCAATATAGACCGTAGGGCTTGTATCCCCTAGAATCGCGGGAAAGCTTGTCGTCACTCCATCGCTCGCGGTATATTCCACCGCTTTAGATCCCTGAGCGCCTGAGCTAGAGCTGCTGCCCAGTGTGCTAGAACTCGTTATTGGCGCTGGCGCGACAGAGGTTCCTTTTTCAACGCCGTAAAGCTTCGTTCCTTCTTGGCTCCAGCCGTATTTTGGCAATGTGTTGTACTCATTTGTGTCCGTGCTAAGCAAGTGCATACCGGCCAAGCCTTTATTATACAAGCGATAAATAGAAACGGAGCCGCCTGAATAAAATAAGGGGTTGCCGTTGTTATCCGATTGCCAGCCGTTACCCTTTGTCAACGTTTTGACTTCGTTCGTGTCAGTCGTGTAAAGATGATTTTTTAATGTCGGATTGTACAAGCGATAAACAGGAGTGCCTGTGCTTGGCGCCTGCCAGCCCGTTCCTTCATAAGTCCACCCGCGCGACGTTGACAAAACATCCTTTTCATTCGCGTCTTCTGTATAGAGATGCTCCCCATTAACAGGATTATACAGGCGGTAAATCGGAACTGACGGAGCTTCTGGCAGCGTTGTCGCGTTGACGGACGCGTTGTCAGCAAGCAAGAAAATGGCCGACGTTGCGCCAGCGATCACGCCAGCTCCCACTGCTACCTTAAAAAATGCGTTGAATTTCATAAAACCTCCATTATTGTAATAATAAACCTAAAGTTTATATTGTATTGTAACAAATTTTGAAAGCGCTGTCAATCAATTTCTAAAAACCCTCTGTCAGCGCTGACAGAGGGTTAATTTTTATTTGGTATAATCGTCAACGAGCGCGAGGACTTCTTCCATGGTTGCCGCTTCGGTGAGCGCTTTGTCAGCGAGCTCAGCCATTTTAGCAGAATCAAGTTTTTTCATCAGCGCGCGCGTCTGCAAAACAGAAGTTGCGCTCATGGAAAATTCGTCAAGCCCAATGCCCATGAGGAGCGGAACGGCCGTCTGATCGCCCGCCATCGCACCGCACATGCCTGCCCATTTGCCTTCGGCATGTGCCGCTTTCACGACATTATTTATCAAGCGCAAAATCGACGGATTGTACGGCTGATAGAGATAGCTCACTTGCTCATTCATACGGTCTGACGCCATCGTGTACTGGATGAGGTCGTTCGTGCCAATACTGAAGAAATCCACTTCTTTGGCAAATTGATCCGCAAGCATCGCAGCTGCTGGAATCTCAATCATAATGCCGACTTCAATATCATCAGCGATTGCAACGCCCTCAGCTTTGAGTTTGGCTTCTTCTTCAAGCAAAATTTTCTTCGCCGCGCGAAATTCCGTCACGAGCGCAACCATCGGAAACATAATCCGCAGCTGACCGTAAACACTTGCGCGAAGTAATGCGCGAAGCTGTGTGCGAAACATACCGTCGCCCGCCTCGGATAAGCTGATACGCAGCGCACGCCAGCCGAGAAATGGGTTCATTTCATCAGGAAGTTTAAAATACGGAAGTTTTTTGTCGCCGCCGATATCCATCGTGCGCACCACGACAGGTTTCCCGTTCATGCCTTCAAGAACGGCCTTGTAAGCTTCAAACTGCTCGTCTTCCGTTGGAAAATGGTCGGATTCCATGTAGAGAAATTCGGTACGATACAGCCCAATTGCCTCTGCGCCGTTCGCATTGACACCCTCAACGTCCGCGGGTTTGCCGATATTCGCCGCCAGCTCAAAATGTTTGCCGTCAGCCGTCACCGTTTCTGCATTTTTTAGCGCAGCCCATTCTGCTTTTTGCGCCTCAAAAGCGGCGCCAGCCTTACGAAATTCGTCTTGCTCAGCATCCGTCGGGTCAATAATTACCTCGCCTGTCAGCCCTGACGCTGCAAGCATTTGGCCGTTTGTCACGCGCTCTGTGATGTTTTTTGTGCCCAGAACAGCAGGGATTTCAAGCGTATTTGCCATAATCGCGGAGTGAGACGTTTTGCCACCGATATTGGTGACAAAGGCTTTGACAAATTTCTTGTCAAGCTGCGCTGTTTCTGACGGCGTCAAATCTTCTGCCACGATAATCACTTCTTCGTTAATCAGCGCAGGCGACGGAAGTTTCACGCCTTGCAAATTGGCTTGCACGCGTTTTGTCACATCTTTGATGTCGGCCGCGCGCTCTTGCATGTAAACATTGTCATCCATGCCCTCAAAAATCGTGATGAACATGTCTGTCACTTCTTTCAAAGCGGCTTCTGCGTTTGTTTTCTTCGCGCGAATCGTCTCTTTGATTTGCCCGATCATCTCGGGATCTTGGAGCACCATCATGTGCGCATCAAATACGGCAGCTGCCTCTTCACCAAGCGAAGAAATTGCTTTGTCCTTAATTAAAGAAAGCTCGGAAAGACTTGCAGCAAGTGCATCGTCTAAGCGAGCTTCTTCATGATCTGTATCCTCGACATTTTTTGTCTCAAACGACAGATCTGGTTGAACAAGCAGATAAGCCTTCGCAACAGCAACGCCTGATGACGCCGCAATTCCTTTAAGCTTTTCTGACATATTATTCAGCCAATCCCTCTTTAACCATTGTGTTGTCAATAGCAGCAAGCGCTTCTTCAGCGTCTGTTCCTTCAGCCGTGATGGTTACGTCAGAACCTTGACCAACGCCGAGGCTCATCACGCCCATGATTGATTTAAGATTGACAGATTTACCTTTGTATTCAAGGTTGATTTCTGAAGTGAATTTTGAAGCTGTTTGAACGAGCAATGTTGCTGGACGTGCGTGGATACCAGTTTCTGCTACAATGTGAAAATCTTTAGATGCCATTTTGGATTTCTCCTATTTCTATTTTGTGTTAGTCATACGACTTCAAGATAATCATATCATTTTATGTAAGGGATTTCAAGTTTTTTTGTCTAATTTTTGGTATAATTTTAGCCATGAGCAAAAAATCAACTGTATCCTCACCGATTGAAGAAAAACCTGTAGTGACTCTCGCTGATTTGACAGGAAAAAATGCCGATTACGTGCATTCTATCGCAAAACAACTGATGGTCGCCGGCAAATCTGACAACGAAGTCAAAGCCATTCTTGCTGATATTTTGCCCCGAATTGTCAACGCCCAAAAAAACGGCGTGCCCGCTCGTCAGCTTTTAGGCACACCGACCGAGTTTGTCAGCGGTTATGCGCCGACAAAAAATACGCGCACAGCTGACAGCCGCCCGAAAAACAAAAATCCGTGGCTGATGGGACTTGATAATTTCTTGCTCGTCTTTTCATTTCTCGGGCTGATTACAGGCATTCAACAGCTTTTCTCTCCGAGCGCCGCCATTGCTTACGGACTTGTGACCATGATTCTGTCAGCGGCTATCGGAGCTTTTGGACTTTATTACATGTACGCGGTTTATTACTCCAAATTTAAAGAAAATGAGCCGCGTCCGAGATGGTCGCTTCTCTCCATTCTCTCAATGGTCGGCATTCTCGTTGTCTGGTTCTTCATCACGTCTGGCAGCATGTTCTACCTGCCGCGTCTTGTCAATCCGACCTTGAACGCGCCTGCTGTTCTTATTCTCTCAAGTCTTACTTTCGGCGGCCGTTACCTTCTCAGGCATCAATTCAACGTTCAGCCATCCATGATTACGCGCGCAGAAACTATCCGCCACGATCAAGAAAATAAAAAATAAAAAAATCCGAATCAGCTTCAGATTTTTATTTTTCATGAGCCAAATCGCCAAATAAACCTTTGGCAGCTGACAGAACATCAAGCGGTTCAGGTGCTGAAATTTCTTCTGGAAGCGGTGCTTCCTCAATTTCAAGCGACAACTCAGGTGCAATTTCTTCAGACGTTTCCACGATCGGCGCTTTTTCTGTAGCTTGCGGTGTCACAGTTTCTGTAGCTCGCGGCGCAATCTCGCGCTGTGCCACAAAATCCTGTCGCAATGTGCGCCAAGCCGCGTCTGAAATCACAAAAATGTCAAATTCGCGACCTGTCAGCGCTGACAGCGTGTTTTGCATCGTCTCAATCAGTTCGGGATGACTTGTGACGTGCGTCACGAGATTTTCGTTTTCAAGTGTGACAATCAAACCTGTGTTTGAGGCCGCCTGCGGATTCGCCTCGCCAATGACCGCACGATCGCGAATGCTCGCAACGTCCGCAACGATGTCATTCCAGCTTGCAACGACCGCATTTTTATCCGCGCGCGTCGCGTGCCTAAGAACCGCAAAAAGCGCGGCATTTGAAAATACTGGAGCAGCCGTTTCCATTATGGCCGCTTTCGGCATCGCGGCTGGAATCGTCGACGTTTGTACGGGCGGCATTTGAGCAGGCGTTGACGCAACTTTTGGCCGCGGCATCTCTACCTGCTTGCTCGCAATTTCTGGCACTGGCATTTTCATAGGCCGCGCGGTCAAATCAGCTGCGCGCGCGTCAAGCGGCTCTGCGAGCCGCATGGTCATGATATCTGCCGCAATTTTCGTCTGCGTCGTCTCACGCAAAACCCGCAAGCTGTCAATCACGATGTCAATCCAGCGATAGAGCACCGCGTGCGGAATTTTACTGTCAGCTGACAAAAGCAAATCCCTAAAATGCGCCATCAAGTCCTCGGCAAATCGCAGCATATTTTTGCCTTCGTCAAATATTTTTTGCAATTCTGTCAGCGCTGACAAACTATCAAACGCCGCGAGCGCTGCCACATACGCCACAAGCGCTGCGTCTGCGATTGAACCCGTCACAAGCAGCGCATCTTTTTCCTTCAACAATTTCCCGTCTGAAAATGACAACGCCTGATCGAGCAATGACAGCGCGTCACGCATGCCGCCTTCGGCTGATTTTGCAAGCACATCAAGTGCCGCCGCATCATAATTCACATTTTCCGCAGCTAAAACGTCCGCCAAATGCGCCCTGATGTCCGCCGTCGTAATCGCCTTGAACGCAAACCGCTGCACCCGCGAAATGATGGTCGCAGGCACTTTTTGCAGCTCCGTCGTCGCAAGCACAAACACCACATTTTCCGTCGGCTCCTCAAGCACCTTCAAAAGCGCGTTAAATGCCGCCGTTGTCAGCATGTGCACCTCGTCGATGATGTAAACTTTGTACGTCGCGCGCGTCGCCGCATACGCCGATTTGTCAATAATCTCGCGAATCTCGTCCACGCCGTTATTTGACGCCGCGTCAAGCTCGATAATATCGTCCAAAGCCCCGTGGTTAATAGCTTCGCAGATCTCGCACGTGTTGTCGGGCTCGCCACACGCAGGATTCAGACAATTAATCGCCTTCGCGAAAATTCGAGCTGCTGATGTTTTGCCCGTTCCACGAGGCCCAGAAAACAAGTAGGCGTGCGAAATCTGAGCATTCATGATGGCGTTTTTCAGCGTCGTTGCGACCACCTCTTGCCCAACCATCTCCGAAAATGTCTGGCTGCGGTATTTTCTATACAATGCTTGATATGCCATTAATTCTTACCCACCTCAAAAAATTTAAAATCCGTCAGCGCTGACAAAGTCTTGGCGAACGCTGTCAGCCCTGACAAATCAGCTTCATCGTAATCAGCCACACGATCCGAGTCCAAATCCAGCACGCCGACAAGCCTCTCGTCCTTAATCAGCGGCACGACAATCTCACTCATCGCGCGCGAATCGCACGCAATATAATTTTTCCACGTCGTCACGTTGTCCACAACCAGCGCTTCGCATTTTTCGGCTGCCGCGCCACACACGCCGCGCCCCAGCTCAATTTCCACGCAGCTCACCGAGCCCTGAAAGGGACCCAAAATCAGCTTTTCGCCGTCAAACAAATAAAAACCCGCAAACACCGTATGCGCGCCCAAAAAATCGCGCAAGAGCGCCGACGCATTCGCCAAATTTGACAACGTGTAATTTTGCGTGCTCAAAAGCGCCGACAACTGCGCATTCAAAAGCTTGTAACCCTCTATTTTTTCAGCCGCATTCATCTCAAGCTTCCCTTTCAAATCTGAATCACTCATAAAATAATTATAACATTTTGTGGTACAATCATTTTATGGAAAATTTAGAAACTCTCAGAAGCCAGATTGACGCGCTCGACGCCGAAATTTCAAAACTTCTTGAGCGCAGACTTGCGCTTGTCTCAAACATTTCAAAAGTCAAAAAAACGGCTGGAAAAGCGATTTACGACCCCGCGCGCGAGCAAGAAGTCATCGACAAGCTGCCCGTCGAAAATCCCGAATACGCCTATCCTGTCGCCGACACATTTCGCGACATCATGCGCCACAGCCGCGATTTCCAAGACAAACAAAAATAAAAGGAGCACCCATGACACTCATTCTTTTTCTGTTGCTTCTTTTCGTCGGTTTCGAGCACCTTATTTTCGGGCTTGTTGAACTCGTCGGAAAGCCCGAACTTCAGGCCAAAGCGTTTGATTTTTCCGTTGATGACCTGAAAAATCCCGCCGTCAATCTCGCGCTTCGCAACCAAGGCATCTACAATCTCGCGTTTGGCTTTCTCGTTTTGTATGCGCTGCTTGGCAACACACCTTGGCAGGTGTTTGCAGGCCTCATGGCGTTCGTCGTACTCGTCGGCATTTACGGCGGCGCGACAGTCACGAAAAAAATCTACGCCATTCAAGCTTTGCCCGCACTGCTCACATTTCTTCTCCTCCTTTTCATTCATTGATATTAAAATAAAATAAGCCTCACGGCTTATTTTTTATATCATTTTTTCCTTATGAAACTTTCCCGCATTATCGCCACTGTCTTGCAATTTTTCCCAGATCACGATTTTGTTACTACTTATAGACTTCTTCACATCAATAATCCGCTGATTAGACGAGCCTCGAAACTGCAAGTTAAGGTTCTTCTTTGCCAGCTCAAAACGCCCATCGACCAAAATATCTATCAGACCCAGAAGTTCCAGCTTGTCCTCGGTCTCAGCTTGCAGTTCTTCCCATGTATAACCCGTCCAAGACCAGATATCCTTATCCGGCAACTCTTTGCGGATTCGTTTAATCAGAGGAATGAGAATCCCCGTGTTGAGAAATGGCTCTCCGCCAAGTAAGGTCAGCCCTTGTACATAGGGCTGCGCCAAGTCCGCCATGATGCGCGCTTCAAGCTCCATCGTATAAGGCGAGCCATAGCGGAAATTCCAAGTTGCCTGATTGTAGCAGCCCTCGCAGTGAAACATGCAGCCGCTGACATAGAGGCTGCAGCGCACGCCCTCGCCATCGACGAAGTTGAAGGGCTTGTAGTCGGCGATGAAACTTTGCGACAGGTCGACAGAACGCCATTGTTTTGGGGTGGGGTTGTTCATTTCAGTCCTTTCGTCTGCGCATCAAAATCCGAAATAATCTTCTGTGTTTTATTGAACACGTCATACTCCTTACCAGCAACTTCTTTGGCCTCTTTCATCGAAACGCTGCCAAACCCGTCCAAAACCCTATATTC
>JAIRUZ010000037.1 GCA_031254115.1 Streptococcaceae bacterium | reverse complement strand
GGCATCGCACTGCATGGGGGAACACGTGTCTACGGTGGGACATTCTTCGTCTTTTCTAACTACATGCTGCCAGCTGTGCGCATGGCGGCGCTCCAAAAGCTGCCTGTGACATATGTTTGGACGCATGATTCAATTGCAGTCGGTGAAGATGGACCAACTCATGAGCCAGTAGAACAGCTTGCGAGTGTGCGCTCGATGCCAAACCTTGATGTGATTCGCCCAGCTGATGGCAATGAAGTAGTAGCTGCTTGGCGCCATGCAGCAAGTTCTAAAACACGTCCAACAGCTCTGATTCTGACGCGTCAAAACCTGCCAGTCCTTGAGGGCACAGCAGAACTTGCCGAGGAAGGCATTCATCGTGGGGCCTATATTCTCTCACCTGAAAAAGGGCAACTGACAGGAATTATCATTGCAACAGGTTCAGAAGTCGCCTTGGCGATTGAAGCGCAAAAGCAACTAGGAGACGGTGTGCGTGTGGTCTCAATGCCGTCAATGAATCGCTTTGATGAGCAAGATTCAGCCTATCGTGAGAAGATTCTGCCAATCCGTATCCGTCGTCGTCTAGCTGTTGAAGCTGGTACAAGCTACGGTTGGGGAAAATATGTCGGAATTGACGGTGCAACGGTAACGATTGACCGTTGGGGAGCTTCAGCACCTGGCAATAAAATCTTTGAAGAATACGGCTTCACGGTCGAAAACGTCGTCGCAAGCTATAAAAAATTGAACTGATGGAATTTTGGAAGCGTAAAAAGGCTCAAGAAGAGCCAGAGCTTGGTGCTTTGAGGCAAAATGTTTGGGAAGAGATGGCTGCGGCGTATTTATCAGGAAAATTGAAATTTAATTCTCATGACGGCATGGGCATTCAGCTGGACTTTGAGGAGGCAAATCAGATTTGCTATCGTTTGGATTTTTATGATTCTTGGCTTCAAATTATTATCAATCGTTCGGGGCTGATTCTGTTAAATATGGGTGAGGCTAAGAGTTACTTGACAATAGGTATCAAGCGGGGAGAAACTTGTTTTTCCCTTTACAACGGTGGGCGTGAATCTACCGAGTTTGCCAAAACGATGATTTGGGAGGCTTTGATGAATTATTTTGAAGCGAACGAAAGTCAATTTTCTATGCAAAATCTAGGAAATTATCAACTGACAGGAGAAATTTTATGACACCTGAGCAACAACATGACAAATTTGCGCGCCTGCATTTTGAAAAGATTTACCCGATGTATGTGGAGAAAGTTACACGAAAAGGAAGAACTGTTGCAGACCTTGACATTGTTCTGTCAGCGCTGACAGGATTTGAAACGCCGTCAGCCGCTTCTGGAAATTACGCCGAATTATTTGAAAGGGCCGAATTCGCGCCTTGGGCTGACAAAATCACTGGTGTGATTTGTGGCGTGCGCGTTGAAACGCTTGAAGATCCGCTGATTAAAAAAGCGCGTCAGATTGACAAGGTCGTTGACGAGCTCGCAAAAGGCAAGACGATAGAGAAAATCAAGCGCGAAGTGTGATATAATAACGTATGCGATGAGCTGACTTTTTCGCTTCGGCGAGAAATTTAGAGCAGAGGAAAAACCGGCGAAGCCCGATTTTGCTGGACGTGTGTGAACCTCGTCTGGCACGCAGAAATGCGCCTCAAAAAGAATCCTGTCAGAACTGACAGGATTTTAATTTGTCTATTGGGTGCTGTTTGCTCAGCCAAGAACGGTGTCAGCTGGCGTATAAGCGAGCCCGTATTGTTTCGCGACAGGTTCGCAGGTGAGTCGTCCGCCGTCAGCATTCAGCCCGAGCTTCAGCCCAGCATCCGCTTTCAGCGCGGCTTTGTAGCCTTTATTTGCGATTTGCAAGCCGTAACGCAGCGTGGAATTATTGAGCGCAGCGGTCGAGGTAATCGGTACGGCGCCTGGCATGTTTCCGACGCAATAGTGAAGCACGCCTTGCTCCTCGAAAACAGGAGCGTCGTGATAGGTCACGTGCGACGTTTGGCACGTTCCGCCTTGGTCAATCGCAACGTCGACAATAACCGCGCCTTTTTTCATCAGCGGCAAATACTCTTTTTTAATCAGCTGCGGCGTTGCAGCTCCTGGAATCAGCGCAGCGCCAATCACCAAATCAGCTTGTGCAATCAGCTCGCGCACCGTAGAATCCGTGCTGTAAGCCGTGTGCACTTGCCCGTGGTATTCGTGCTCAATTTGCGATAATGCGTCAAGATTGACATCAACGGCGGTTACATTGGCGTGCATGCCGGCTGCCATGGCAACTGCATTTTGCCCGACGACACCGCCGCCGCCGAGAATAAGCACATTGGCAGGCAAAACGCCCGAAACGCCGCCGAGCAAAATGCCGCGTCCACCAAATGGCTTCTCCAGATATTTCGCGCCTTCTTGCACAGACAGCCGCCCAGCGATTTCAGACATGGGTTTCAGACACGGCAAAGCGCCTTTTTGATCCCGAATCGTCTCATACGCAATCGCAACCACTTTGCGCGTCAAAACAGCATCTGTCAGCGCGCGATCTGCCGCCAAATGGAAATACGTATAGAGAATTTGGCCTTCGCGCATCAGCGCATACTCAGGCTCCAGCGGTTCTTTGACCTTGATAATCATGTCAGCCATTGCCCAAAGCTCTTCGGCCGTTTCGATGATGTGACAGCCAACTGCGACATAATCTGCGTCGGCAAAAGCTGAGCCAAGCCCCGCGCCTGCCTGGATAAACACCTCATGCCCAGCCGCTACGTAAGCCTCTGCGAAATGAGGCGCAAGTCCAACACGGTACTCGTGTTTTTTGATTTCTGTCGGTACTCCGATTTTCATGTGAATCTCCTTTATGAAAGTTTTTTTAAACAACGTTATATTGAAAGCGTTTTCATCTATAAATATAACAAATTTTATAAATTCTGTCAAGTAAAAACTCCGACTTGCTTTTTTGGGGAAAATAAGGTAAACTAGAACAGTTGAAACGCTCGGGGGAGTGGTGGAATGGCAGACACGCATGCTTCAGGTGCATGTGCGGGTAACCGCGTGAGGGTTCAAATCCCTTCTCCCCCATCAATAGACTTGTTTCATCGCCCGTTTTGCTTTTGAAGCCCAATCTAGCTTTGCGTTCATAAACTCGGCGTGCACGCCGATCGCTAAAGCGTAGTTGGGCAAAAAGCAGACTCTTGCGCTTTAGCGCTTAGAGGTCGCTTTCCCCTTTAGGGGCAAAGCAGGGGAATGAAACAGACTCAATAGAAATTAAAATTCCGAATGGATTTCTCCGCTCGGAATTTTTTGTGCACTTAAATAGGTAAATTATCGAAATAATTGCGAAATGTCTTGAAGATTTCTTGCTCGCCGAGCATCAGATGAATATGGCTAATCGCCAGCTGATTCGCGGTTTCGGCGTCGTTTGCGATAACCGCATTGTAAATCGCTTGGTGCTGTTCGACAAATTTATCAAGCGGCAATTTCGCGACTTTTAGGCGGAGCCAGCGCAGTCGATTGAGATGGGGGTTGATGGTTTGCAACCAGTCCCAAATCTGGCCATAGCCACTTTCGATATAAAAGCTTTGATGAAAAATATCGTCCGCTTCAAAGAAAGTTTGGAAATCTTCACTCTTTGCGGCGATGCGTTGGTGCTCAAGTGCGTGCTCGGCTGCCGCGATATGGGAAATCGTTTGCTGCCTAGCGACATCAGTTACGATTTTACTTTCGATGTTTTCGCGAATAAAGAGTGCATTTTTCACGAGCTCATAATCAATTTTTGTTACAAAGGTGCCAGACTGTGGCTGCATATCCACCAAATTGACGTGTTTTAGTCGCAAGAGCGCTTCGCGAACGGGTGTACGCCCCATATTAAGGTCGCCCTCGATTGCTTTTTGCGAAATTTTTTGACCAGGGACATACTCATATCGCATGATTTTACTCAAAATGAGATTATAAGCCTGCGTCTGCAAATTCTCAGTTTTGTCCATGAAGAAATTATAACACATTTTCAGAAATTGAATTTTATTAAAAAATTTAACTTTATCCTTGACAACGTTTTCAAAAAGTGATATATTAGTTTTGTCAACTGATATATCACTTTGGAGGGTTAGGAGATCTTATGATAAAGTTATCAGATAATTACAGAACGAATGCCGAAAAGTTTGGCGAAGCGGGCATTTCCGTGCCACATTTTGAGCAAGAAAAAGTGCGAGAAGCGGCCGACAGCGCGCCTGTTTGGGTACATTTTGGTGGCGGAAATCTTTTTCGATGTTTTCACGCGGCAGTTGCACAGGAACTTTTGAACCAAGGAGAAATGACGGCGGGCGTGATTGTCGCCGAAACCTACGACGACGAAGTCGTTGACAAAATTTATCACGCTTACGACAATCGCTTTTTATCAGTCACGATGAAAGCTGACGGAACTCTTGACAAAGAGCTGATTGCGTCGGTGGCTGACAGCATTTATTTCAATGCGGAAAATCCAACAGGCTGGGCACGGCTGACAGCTATTTTTGAAAAGCCGAGCTTGCAATTTGCAACTTTCTCGATTACAGAAAAAGGCTATTCGCTGCGGGATTCGCAGGGAAATCTGTCAGCGCAAGCGCGCTCTGACATTGAGGCAGGTCCAGAGGCGCCCGTGACGAATATGGGCGCGATTGCGTATCTTCTCTACGCGCGATTCAAAGCAGGCAAGCACCCGATTGCCATGGTTTCAACGGATAATTTCTCGGAAAATGGGCAGAAATTAGAAGACGCCATTCTCACGATTGCACGCGGCTGGCTCAAAAATGGAACCGTCGATGAAGCGTTTATCGCTTATCTGACAGATACGACGAAAGTGACATTTCCTTGGTCCATGATTGACCGCATCACGCCGAATCCGTCCGCCGCTGTCGGCGCAAGGCTTAAAGCGTCCGGATTTGAAGACACGGAAATTTATCACACGACGAAACATACCAATATTGCACCTTTTGGCAATACCGAAGAAGTTCATTACCTCGTCATCGAGGACAGTTTCCCAAATGGGCGTCCCGCGCTTGAAAAAGCAGGCGTGATGCTCGTTGCGCGCGAGACAGTCAACGATGCCGATCAAATGAAAGTCACGGCCTGCCTGAATCCGCTCCACACAGCGCTTGCCATCTTTGGCTCGCTGTTTGGCTACACATCCATTTGGTCTGAAGTAGAAAATCTGGAACTCCTCAGCTTGATTAAAAATCTCGGCTATGGCGAAGACTTGCCAGTTGTTAAAGACCCGAAAATCATCCATCCGCGCGATTTCATCGATCAGCTTTTGGAGAAACGGCTGCCAAATAGAAATATCCCCGACACGCCGCAACGCATTGCGACCGATACGTCACAGAAAATCCCAGTACGTTACGGCGTCACGATTGGACATTATATCGCGCGTGGCGAGGTCGAAAAGCTGGAGTTTATTCCGCTGATAATTGCTGGCTGGCTGCGCTATCTTCTGGCAGTTGACGACGCACTTGTGCCATTTGAGAGAAGCCCCGATCCGCTTTTGTCAGAGCTGACAGAAAGCCTTGCCCCAGTCAAAGTCGGCCATATTCCATCAGCGCTGACAGAAATCATAAAGCCGATTTTGAGCAATCGAGAAATTTTCCCGCAGGATTTGTACACAACAGGTTTGGCAACAAAAATAGAAAGTTACTTTAAAGAAATGCTTGCAGGACCCGGCGCAATCACAGCGACGCTCCAAAAAGCACTCAAAGAACACGGAGGAAATTATTAATGGAAATGACCTTGCGCTGGTACGGCAGCAATGCGGACAAGATAAAACTTGCTGACATTGCGCAAGTGCCAGGTATCAAAGGCGTTGTTGGCATGATTATGGACATTCCCGCAGGGGAAGTCTGGCCCAAAGCGCGCATCCGAGCGCTCAAAGAAGAAATCGAAGCCGCGGGCCTCACGCTCAAAGTCATCGAGTCCGTGAACATTCACGACGACATCAAAATCGGTTTACCCAGCCGCGACCGCTACATCGAAAATTACAAAGAAACCATTCGCAATCTCGGCGCATTTGGCATTGAAGTCATCTGTTACAACTTTATGCCCGTCTTTGACTGGCTGAAATCAGACTTGGATTACCGTCTGAAAGACAACTCGTCCACGATGGCTTTCATTTCAAAAGATATTCCCGAAGATCCGCAGGTCATTATCGACCGCGTTCAGTCCGCTGACAATGGTTTCTCTCTTCCAGGCTGGGAGCCCGAGCGACTTGCAGAAGTTAAAAAACTTTTTGAAGCTTACAAAAATGTCGATGAAGCAAAATTGCGCGAAAACTTTGCCTATTTCATGAAAGGCATCCTACCCGCTCTTGAAGAAACGGGCATCAAAATGGCGATTCACCCAGACGATCCGCCCTACTCCATGTTCGGTCTTCCGCGTATCGTAAAAAATCGCGAGGATCTCGATTGGATTTGCAACGTTGTTGACACCCCGCTCAATGGCATCACACTCTGTACGGGCTCAATCGCCGAAGATCCAGATAATGATGTTTATGCGATTATGGCTGAGTTTGTGAAGCGCGATCGCATCCCATTTGCTCACGTGCGTAATATCAAGTACCTTGACTCAGGCAAATACGACTTCTACGAAGCACCGCATAAATCCGAGTACGGCTCACTTGACATGTATAAAATCTTGAAAGCCATGTACGACAACGGATTCACGGGCTTCATCCGTCCGGACCACGGCCGCATGATTTGGGGAGAAACTGGTCGCCCAGGCTACGGACTCTACGACCGAGCCCTCGGCGCCAGCTACCTCAACGGCCTCTGGGAAGCCATTGAGAAAAGTGGGAAGTAAATATTGAGTCAACTATGAGTGAGACAAAAGTGTTGATAAATTGGAGGAAATAATGGTTGAGGAAGTAGGGAATTTTCAAGAAGGTATTCATGCAACAAATTATTGGAATAACTATTTAAGCAATAAATTTCAAAATTCTGATATTGCGTTATATGGCAGAGAAGTCGAAAGTTTAAACGGGAAATGGCAGTATGGAATTGATCAATATGATACTTGCCTACGTCAAAAATGGTGGGAAGAACATTATTTTGATGAGGAGGGACGAGCTTTTCCCATTGACTGGAGTTTTGATACTTGGGAAAATATGAGTGTTCCGAGTAATTGGAATATGTATGATGAG
>JAIRUZ010000032.1 GCA_031254115.1 Streptococcaceae bacterium | reverse complement strand
CTTAGCACGCGAGATACACCTGTTCCCATGTCGAACACAGTAGTTAAGCCGCGTCACGCCGGAAGTAGTTGGGGGTTGCCCCCTGTGAGATAGGGTCGATGCTAAGCTACGCGTTTTTTGTTAGGCCCGTTGGTCAAGCGGTTAAGACTCCGGTTTCTCAGACCGGCAACATGGGTTCGACTCCCATACGGGCTATTATTCTTCCGGCTTAGCTCAGTTGGTAGTAGCGCATGACTGTTAATCATGATGTCGCAAGTTCGAGTCTTGCAGCCGGAGTTTGACATTGAAGCAGATAGCTGTCGTAATTAGTACGGCAGCTTTTTTATTCTTTTGATTTGAATTGGGGAGAGCTTTTTTAGGGATGAAATGATATAATGGGGACAGCAAAAATGTAAGGGATTACATTTTCAGATGTAAAGCAAGTGGAGGTCAAATGATTTATACGGTGACGCTAAATCCGGCGTTGGATTATTTCATGAATTTTGAAGGGGTAACGCTCGGAAAAGTGAATCGGACGGGGAAAACGGCGCAATTTGCAGGCGGAAAAGGAATCATGGAATCGCGCATGTTGAAGAAACTGGGTGTTCCGAGCGTTGCTTGGGGTTTTGCGGGCGGATTTTCGGGTCGCGAAATTCTGAGGCAGCTGACAGCTGATGGAATCGATTCTGATTTTGTGCCTATTGCAGGGGAATCGCGTATCAATGTGAAGCTGAAAACGGCGGCTGACGAAACGAGCTTGGACGCGGCAGGGCCACATTTGACAGCTGACGAAATTGATTTGTTTTTAGAGAAATTTGAGGGTTTGACGCCGGTAGATAGTGTGGTTCTTGCGGGGGCGATTCCGCCGAGTTTGCCTGAGAATTTTTACGAGCGCTTGATTGCAAAAATTCATGCGAAAGGCGCGCAATTTGCGATTGATATCGACGGGCAGAAATTGCTGTCAACGCTGGCTGACAGGCCGCTTGTGGTGAAGCCGAATCGTGAAGAGCTGGAAGAAATTTTCGGGCAGAAGCTGTCAGCGCTGACAGATATTATTCCGTATGGGAAAAAACTCCTGTCAGCTGGCGCCCAGCACGTGATGGTGAGTTTGGCGGGTGACGGCGCCTTGCTATTTGCTGGGGCGAAGGTTTATTTTGCGGCGCCAATCAAGGGCACGGTAAAAAACTCGATTGGGGCGGGCGATTCGACGGTTGCTGGCTTCATCGCTGAATTTAGTCGCTCGCACGATCCGATCAAAGCATTTCGCCAGGGCGTTGCGTGCGGCACGGCGAAAGTTTTCAGTGAAAATATGCCGACGCGCGAATTTTTAGACACGTGCTATGACGCTATCAAGGTTATAGAAATTAGGAGATGAACATGGAAATTAAAGAATTGTTGAAGCCCGAAGTCATGTTGCTCGATTTGCAGGCGACTGATAAGGACGCGGCCATCACAGAAATGGTGCAATCGCTTGTTAAATATGGCTACGTGACAGATTTTGACGCGTTCAAAGCGGGAATTTGGGCGCGCGAGAATCAGACATCAACGGGGCTCGGTGAAGGAATTGCCATGCCGCACAGCAAAAATGCGGCGGTTGTTGAGCCAGTGGTGCTATTTGCGCGCTCGCGCGCGGGCGTGGATTATGCGGCGCTTGACGGCGCGCCCGTTCACCTCTTCTTCATGATTGCAGCGCCAGAAGGCGCCAATGACACGCATCTCGAGGCGCTTGCTAATTTATCCAAGTTTTTGTTGCAAGACGGCTTTACAGAAAAACTTTCGGCAGCGGCGACGCCACGCGAAATCACGCGACTTTTTGATCTGTCAGCGCTGACAGAAACGAAAACGCTCGAAAATGCGGCCCACTTCATCGTGGCTGTGACGGCTTGCACAACGGGAATCGCGCATACGTACATGGCCGAGGAAGCGTTGAAGAAAACGGCTGCAGAACTTGGCATTGGCATCAAAGTTGAGACGAATGGCGCGCGCGGCGTTGACAATCAGCTGACCGCTTCTGATATCGAAAAAGCGGACGGCGTGCTTGTTGCGGCTGACAAAAAAGTGGCCATGGCGCGTTTTGCTGGGAAATCATTGCTGCTAAAACCTGTGGCTGCGGCCATTCGCGAGCCCCAAGCATTGATTGAGGAGACGGTGGCGGCAAAAATGCCTGTTTACGCGGCTGACAGTAATGAAGCGGAATCTGTCAGCGCTGACGAAAAAGAAAGCTTGGGTAAGGCGTTTTACAAGCATTTGATGGGCGGCGTTTCGGCCATGTTGCCATTTGTCGTGGGCGGCGGAATTCTGATTGCCTTGGCATTTTTGATTGACCAATCGCTTGGCGTGCCGCACAGCGCGCTTTCGAGTCTCGGCGTTTATCATCCGATTGCGGCCTATTTCAAAAACATTGGCGTTGTCGCGTTTAGTTTCATGCTGCCTGTGCTTGCGGGCTTTATCGCAAATTCGATTGCGGATAAGCCTGGGCTTGTGGCTGGATTTGTGGCGGGGAGCATGGCGTCAAGCGGCCTCGCATTTGGTAAATTGGATCACGGCGCGCTCTCAGCGTCTGCGATTCCGTCTGGCTTCTTAGGTGCTCTGGTCGGCGGATTTCTCGCGGGCGGCGTGATTCTTGTCTTGCGCAAACTCTTTAAAAATTTGCCGAAATCACTTGATGGAATCAAAGCCATTTTGCTTTATCCGCTTCTAGGCGCGTTTGTGACAGGTTTCCTGATGCTCTTCATCAATATCCCGATGGGCGCGGTCAATCAAGGCTTGAGCGATTTCCTAAAAGGCCTTTCGGGCAGCTCGGCGCTGATTTTGGGCTTAGTCGTCGGTGGCATGATGGCAATTGATATGGGCGGTCCCATCAATAAAGCGGCTTATATTTTCGCGACTGGAACGCTTGCCTCAACTGTCGCCACAGGTGGCTCAGTCGTCATGGCGGCTGTCATGGCAGGCGGTATGGTACCGCCGCTTGCAACTTTTGTTGCGACTTTGCTCTTCAGAACCAAATTTTCGCAAGAAGAGCGCAATGCGGGACTGACAAATATTGTGTTAGGCTTGTCGTTTATTACAGAAGGCGCGATTCCATTTGGTGCAGCGGATCCGGCGCGCGCCATTCCAAGCTTCATGGTGGGCGCGGCAGTCGCAGGCGGTCTGACAGGCGCACTGGGGATTAAGCTCATGGCACCGCACGGTGGCGTGTTTGTGCTCGCGCTCTCAAATCATCCGCTCTCGTATCTGCTCTTCATCTTGGTAGGCGCTGTTATGTCAGGCATTATTTTCGGTACGCTCAAACGTACGAAATAAGCGCGAACTCTTTATTATTGTGATAAAATAAGGCTATGTTAAATAAAGTAACGATTAAAGATGTCGCGAAAGCGGCAGGTGTCTCGATTTCCACAGTTTCTCAGGCTCTGAATAATTATCCTTCTATCAAGGAGTCCACACGAAAAAAAGTGCTCGAAATCGCTCGGGAATTGCATTACACGCCGAATTTTGCGGCGCGGAATTTGGCGACCAAAACTAAAAAAACAATTGCGCTAGTGCTCAATGAAATCAATGTGACGCGCGGCGTCGCGATTCCGCTTGAGATCTTAAATGGCGTCATTGAGCGGCTGGACGCGAGCGATTATGATTTTGTTTTTTACGCCACGACGCTCAAAAAGCAGCAAGAAAAAAGCTTGACTCATTTTTTTGTGGAAAATAATCTGGCGGGGCTGATTATACAAGGCCTTAAAACGACCGATCCGTATTATAAAGAGCTTGAAGAATCAACGCTGCCAGTTGTTGCGATTGATTTGGATGTCAAAAATCCAGAAATTGGCACTGTTTCGATTGACAATGAAGCAGCTGCGCGCGAGGTGACGCGGCGTCTGATGGACAAACAACTGACGAAAATTATTTTTGTCAACGGAACGCCGGACGCTGCAGTTTCAAAAGCTCGTGAGTTGGGCTATCGCTCAACGGCTTCTCACGCGAGCGTTGTTTATGCCAATTTCCGCGAAGATGACGCGTACAATTGGGCGCTGACAGCTGACAATTTGGAAGATTATGACGCGATTTTTGCCGCATCAGACCTGATGGCTATCGGGATCAGCAAAGCGCTTCACGAGCGCGGGCTGACGGATAAAATAGCGCTTGTTGGCTTTGATGATATTACGCTTGGCTCTTATATTTCGCCGAGTTTGACGACGGTTCGTCAAAATATGGGCAAAATTGCAACCCAGGCGGCCGAAAATCTCATGGTGCAGATTGAGACACAAAGCATCCGACATTCGCTTGTTGATTACGCGGTTATTGTTCGCGAAAGTGCTGACATTTAAAAAAATGAGAGCTTAGAATCCCCACTTGGTGTGCCAAATGGGGATTTTTAGTGTCAAAAATGATAGCTGACAGGTGTTCTTTTTCTTGACAAATGTAATCGTTTTCTGTATAATAGTTGTCATGGAAGTAAAACGCTTTAATCTTTCACAACGTTCTTTTCTACTCTTGATTCAACGTCTTTTGTCAGCCCTGATAGACGTTATTTTGATTTATTTGCCAGCGCTGATAGCCGTATCAATCCTTTTTGGCAAGGTGGTTTCTGGCAATGTTGCGACGTTGATAGCGAGCTTTCTGTTCGTCATTTACAATATTATTGCAGTGGTCTCCTTTCGCGGCCAAACGCTTGGCAAGTATTTTGCTAAGTTGCAAGTTGAAGACGGACATACATTTGGAGAAAATGCAGCGCGTGAAGGTGTGAAGGTTTTATATTTTTTGCCTTTTTTCGGCGGTGCGTTTTTTAGTTTAATCAGCCTGATTATTTATCTGATTCGCGGCGAATTTCTTCATGATTGGATTGCGAAAATGGGAGTGAACGTGCATGGTTGACGTGACGAAAATGAATCCCTGGCCGCTCTTTGGCTTATTTGTCGCGACACTCATCGTGGCTTATGCGATTGCTTATTGGGCGCGCAATGACTACGACATCAGAAAAATCTGGAAACCTTACTTGATTTATGCGGCGCCACTTGTGGTGTTTGACATTATCTTCTGGATTCCGTGGATTTTGGCCGCTGGCTGCTATCTCTTTGGTGCGATTATTCTCGTATTCCGAAATCAGCACTACTTTGATTGTTAATTGAACCTGTTTCAAGCGAGGAACAGGTTAATTATAAAAAACCGAGCTTTTCCATATGGGAAAGGGCATGTTCTATGAATTTGTTTCAAAGCAGAACGGTTTTGAAACAAGCCGTGAACAGCCATCTCTTAGAAAGATACAAAATGACAGAAGCACACATGACTTACGGAGATTGGACGCTTGCGCAACGCGGGTTTGATCAACGATTTCTAGGGAAAACGGAAGCCATCATGACACAGGGAAATGGCTATCTAGGGATTCGCGCGGCGGAGGACGAGCGCTACACGGGCGAGATTCGCGACACTTTTGTTGCAGGCACGTTCAACGCATTTGATGAAAATGAAGTGACGGAACTTCCCAATATGCCAGATTTTCTGGGGCTTGATTTCGCCCTCAATGGCGAGCGTTTCACGCTTGCAAAAGGCGACGTGAGTGACTATATCAAGGAGCTGAATCTTCAAAATGGCGTGCTCACGCGCTCATTTACGTGGACGTATAAGGCTATCAAACTGGGCGTTGTTTTTCGCCGATTTGTGGCTAAAAATGATCGCCATTTTCTCGCGTCGCAAGTCAATTTGACGAACTTGGCGGCAGAGCCGTTGCACGTTTCAGCGAAAACAGGTATCAATGGACAAACGACAAACTCGGGCAGCCAACATTTCACAGACGGCGTCAAAGGCTTGGTTGAAAATAAATATCTCCAAATGGCGCCGCAAACCACGCATTCAAAAATTGACGTGGTATTGACGCTTGAAACAACGGTCGCAAATGCGAATATTCTCAAGGCGCGTGCGGAAATGGATAGACGCGCGATTTTCATGAATCACGACTTTGACATTCCGGCGGGCGAATCTGTGGCGCTCGAGCGCCGCGCCACGATTTACACATCGATTGATAATGATATTGCCAATCGCAGTCTGACAAACTTGCAGAAAATCGCGATTGATGCGCTGAAATCTAAAGAAGCAGCCAGCTTTGACGACTTGATTCAGGAGTCACAAGAAGCGTGGGACGCGGTTTGGAATGTGCATCCCATCACAATAACCTCCCAAAATGCAGAGGATCAGCTGGCTATTCGCTTTGCGACGTATCATTTGCACACGATGACGCCAAGCCATGACAATCGTATGAATATTGGTGCGAAAGGCTTGTCTGGCGAGGGTTACAAAGGTCACACTTTCTGGGATACTGAAATCTTCATGTTGCCATATTTCATTTTCACGCATCCTGAAATCGCGAAATCGTTGGTCACGTATCGCTATCTGGGGCTTGACGGCGCACATAAAAAGGCCGCGAGCAATCACTATCAGGGCGCGCAATATCCGTGGGAAGCAGCGTGGCCAACGGAGGGCGAAGTCACACCTGTCTGGGGCGCAGTGGATATTGTCACGGGGCAATCAATGAAAATCTGGTCGGGTTTTATTGAGCAACATATCACAAGCGACGTGGCGTTTGGCATCAAGCAATATATCGATGTGACAGGCGATTCGGAATTTGCGCGTGAAAAAGGGTATGAGATTTTGCTAGATACCGCGAAATTTTGGCTGTCGCGTTTGGAGTACAATTCGGAGCTTGGCCTCTACGAAATCAATGATGTGATTGGCGCTGACGAATACAAAGAGCATATCAATAATAACGCCTACACAAATTACACCGCGTCTTGGAATATTGATTATGCGATTTATCTGATTAAAAATCTGATGAATACGCGAAGTGAGACATATTATGCGTTGGACGCGAAATTCAACTTGAAAGTGTTGCTTGAAGAGCTGGAAGAAAAATTGCCGCGGATTTTCTTGCCACAGCCAACGATTGACGGAGTTATTCCGCAAGATGACAGTTATCTGAGCAAAAAAATCATTGACATCAGCAAATACAAGACAGCTGACGGCGTGGACGGGCTATTCCATGATTACAATCTTGAGCAGGTCAATGCGATGCAAATCACGAAACAAGCGGACGTGTTGCTCTTATTACTTTTGTTTGAAGGGCTGTTTGACAAAGAATTGAAGTTGAAAAACTTTGAGTATTATGAGCCTAAAACAACGCATGACAGCTCATTGTCACTCTCGACGCACGCGATTTTGTCAGCGGATCTCGGCAAAATGGATCAGGCGTATGATTTCTTCACGCGTGCGAAATCAATTGACATGGGCGCTTACATGAAGAGCTCGGACGCAGGCATTCACGCGGCTTCGCTCGGCGGTATTTGGCAAATGACAGTGCTTGGTTTTGGTGGTGTGCGCATGATTGACGGCAAATTGCGGATTGAGCCACATTTGCCTGAGGCTTGGGAGCGTCTCGAGTTTGGCTTTACGTATCAGGGCGAAGACATTTCTGTGACGGTTTCGCACGACTTTGTCAGTGTTGACAAAGAAAATAATGGTAATGACGTGGCGTTCTTGCACAAGGGCAAGAGCTACATTTTACAACATACACTACAACTTTCTCTAAAGGAGGGAAACTCATGAAAAATTGGAAAAAGCTAGCAATTGCTGGCGTACTTGCAGGCGCAGCAACGTTGTCACTTTCGGCATGTTCGCAAGGCGCGTCAGGCTCCGCAGGCGGCAGCAGCAATTCGGAGACGAAAACGCTCACGGTTGGCTACTGGAAAGGCTCTGACACAGAAAATGCGACATTTGACAAACTTGTCAAGAGCTTTGAAGCAAAATACAATGTCACGGTGAAGCCAAAAGAGTACACAGACATCACCACCCAATTGCCAACGGATTTGTCAGGTGGCACGGCGCCCGACGCATTCTATATTGACAGCTCATTTTATCCTTATTTGCAAAAACAAGGCGTTTTGAACGATCTCTCAAAGGTGATTAAATCTTCTGATTTCTATCCGTCAGTCGCCAAAGCGTTCACGACGGACGGCAAGATTTACGCGGCTCCAAAAGACGTTTCGACGTTGGCGCTTTATGTCAATAAAGACATTTTCAAAAAGGCTGGCATTGACGAGACGAGCATTCCAAAATCGTACGAAGCTTTTATCGCGTGGGCTCCTAGCGCGCAGGCTAAGCTTGACGCAGCTTACGGCGCAGGCAAAGTGAAATTATTTAATGTCAACGCTGATTTGACGCGTAACTGGCAATTTATTGCAGCTGACGGTCAAAATCCAATCACGTCAGACGGCAAATCTGACTTGTCAAACACGACGATTGAGCAAAATCTTCAAACGGTTCAAGCGATGTTCAACACAGGCGCTGTGGCGACGCCAAAAGACATGGGCGTGGGCGATGAAGGCGCAGGCTTTGGCGCAGGCAAATTCGCGATTGTCCTCTCAGGCAACTGGAATTATCAAGTCTTCAAGACGCAATACAAGAGCCTTAACTTTGATATTTTGCCAAATATGACTTACAAAGGCCAAAAACAAACGATGGCTTACACGGTTGGTTGGGGCGAATACGCAAAAACAAAAGCAACGAACCTTGCCAATGAGTGGATTCAATATGTTACGGGCAAAGACGGCATGACGACGTGGACAAATGGCGTTGGCACGCTTGCAACGCGTAAGGACGTCGCTGACAGCTCCACATTCCTCAAAGCAAATCCAATGCTCCAAGTTCACCAAGATGGGCTTTCTTACGCAACGCCTTGGCAAGATGGTACAAATTTGACAACAGTCGTTACGTCATACGGCAACTTCATTACGAACGCTTTCAAGAAAGGCGCCACATCAAGCGACCTCAAATCAGCTCTCAAACAAGCTGACGACGACGCAAACTCCAAGATTTCTAAATAAGTATGATCATTTGGGTAGGCTGCAAACTCTGACAGCTCTACCTTTTCGGCATTATTAGACTTGTTTCATCACCCGTTTTGCTTTTGAAGACTAACTTCGCCTTCGGCTACGCTGTCCACTCTCGCTAAGCGGCTAAAGCCGCAAGTCGAGTAGCAACTCAGCTTTGCGTTCATTTACTCGGCAACGAATGAGGAAAACATGTTTTCCTCATCTGCAACCTTGAAGCGATGCTTCAAGCGCCGAGCGCTAAAGCGTGGTTAGACGAAAAGCAGACTGTTGCTGCTTTAGCGGCTTAGAGGTCGCTTTCCCCTTTAGGGGCAAAGCAGGGTGATGAAACAGATTCATTATTTATTCAAATTCTGTCAGCTCTGACAGACCTATTTTAGAAAGGATTTGCGATGGAAAACACTCAAAAATCACCAAAAATGAAAATGAGTAAGCGGGCACGTAGTGAAATGCTGCAAGGTTACGCGTTCTTGGCGCCAGCGATTGCGGTCATTCTCGTTTTCTTCCTGCTCTCGATTCTTTTTGCGATTTACTTGTCGTTCAACAATGTCAATCTCATCATGGGAACTTACACGTGGAACAATTTTAGAAACTGGGGAAATGTTTTATCGGACAGACAATTGTTGCGCGCGCTGCAAAACACAAGCTTCTTTGCGCTGATTGTCGTGCCGACGCAGACAATTATCGCGCTCATCGTCGCTTATACGCTCGCAAATAATGGCGTTCGCGGCAAGAAATTCTTCCGCCTCGTTTACTTTTTGCCGACGCTAACAAGCTCAGCCGCGCTCACGATGATTTTCATGTTCCTCTTTAATCTCAACGGTCCGATTAACGGCGCGCTACTTGCAATGCACGTGGTCAATCAGCCGATTAATTTCATCAACGACACACAATGGACGCTGCGCGTGATTATGGTCATGAATATCTGGAGTACGGTGCCGAATTTCATGACGATTTACATGGCGTCGCTCGTCGATTTGCCAGAGTCGCTCTATGAAGCGGCGGACATTGACGGCGCAAATGTGTTGCAAAAATTGCGCTATATCACGGTGCCGCATCTGCGCCCGATTACGACGTATGTCATCTTGATGGGGATTATCGGCACGTTCCAGATGTTTGACCAAGCCTATATTTTTTCAGGCGGCTCGGGCGGACCTGCCAATAGCACACTGACCGTTGCGCTCCTCATTTTCCAGTACGCGTTTGGGCAAAATAATCAGATGGGCTACGCGGCGGTCATTGCGATTTTGCTTGCGGTGATTATCTTTATTGTTTCGCGAATTTCAGAACGACTGAACGGAGGAAATGGCATTGCGTAAAACAAACAAACAAAAAATATTGCGCGTGTTGCTCTATGTGATTCTCATCATCTACGCCATCATCACGATTTATCCGTTTCTTTTCGCGGTATCGGCAAGTTTCAAACCACTTTCAGAAATCACGGCGGGCGGCATGTCGCTCTGGAGCAATCATTTTACGCCCCAGCAATATATCTATCTGTTCAATCCGAGCTCGGGCTCGCTATTCATCAACTGGACGATTAATTCGCTGATTGTCTCGATTATTGGCACGGCGATTAATGTTTTCCTAAATTCAATGGCGGGTTATGCGCTTGCAAAGCTATCATTTCCAGGCCGGCAACGCATTTATTACGGTATCATCGCGATGATTATGGTGCCCGCGCAAGTGCTTTTGATTCCTAACTATCTGATTATCAAAAATCTCGGTCTGCTCAATTCGTTTGCGGCGCTGATTTTGCCTATGGCGATTAACATTGGCTATATTTTCATGATGCGCCAGTTCTTCCTGACATTCCCGAGCGACGTGGAAGAAGCGGCGGCAATTGACGGCTTGTCACGCACTGCGACTTTCTTTAGAATCGTCATGCCACTCGCGCGTCCAAGTATCGCGACACAAGCCGTGTTTGTCTTCATGGGTTTCTGGAATAATTTCCTCTCGCCTATGCTTTACTTGCACGACCCCTCAAAATTCACGCTGACAGTCGGCCTTCAGTCTCTTCAATCAGCCGATCAAGGCGGGCAAATGTGGAATCGTGTGATGGCAGGCTCTATCATGACGATTATTCCCATCATCATTCTTTATATCTTCTTTAACGGCTACTTCCTGCAAGGCGTGCGGATGGACGGTGAAAAATGACGGTTGCAAGCTTTGACATCGGCGGCACGCGTATCAAACACGGCGCGGTGGCTGACGATGGCACGATTTTGGCACAAGACAGCCTGTTGACGCCGCTTTCGGACGTTACCGAATTTCTGTCAGCGCTGACAGAAATTGTCACGGCTTACAAAACAACATTTCCAGAGCTGTCAGCTGTCGGCATCTCGGCGCCTGGCCTCGTATCGGCTGACGGTGTCATGACGACCTTTGGCAAGCTGTACAATTATTACGGCTTGCCGCTCGCTGAGAATCTATCAGACACGACCAAGCTGCCCGTTTTTGTCGAAAATGATGCAAATTGTGCTGCGATTGCTGAGCACTGGCTTGGCGCTGCGCGTGCAGTGGATAATTATCTTGTCGTCACGCTTGGCACAGCCGTTGGCGGCGGGATTATCTCTGGTGGCAAGATTTTCAGGGGCGCGCACGGCATGGCAGGCGAATTTGGCTCCATGCTCACGCACGGTCTCACGCGCGTCGGTGAGCTTGAAGATGTCAGTCAGCAGTATCATTCGTCGGCGATTAACGGTTTATTGCGGCGCTACAACGACGCACAGAAATCTGTCAGTCACGGCAAAGCTGTGCCGCTCACCGAAGCGTATGATGTCATCGCGCGCGTCAAAGCGGAAGAAAATTTGGCAGAAGACGTCTTTGATACCTACTTAGACGATGTCTGTCTCGGGCTGATGAATCTCACAGCGCTGTTTGACCCCAAGTTGATTCTCATTGGCGGTGGCATCTCGTCAAGTGAAGCCTTTCTGGTGGCGCTAAAATATCGCTTTGAGCGACTTGTCAGCCGACATTTTGGCCTCAACAGCATGAAAGAAAACGGCATTCTGCCGCGGCTTGCCGCCTGTCAGCTCAGAAATGACGCTGGTCTTCTTGGCGCGGCCTACATCACACAAACACGGTGAAAATCAGTTTCTTGCTGATGCTTCACCGTGTTTTTTTGCTGCTTTCATTTACGAAAGAGAGTGTTCAATAGAGAGGCCTGACAGCTGGGCTGAGTTTTGTTATACTTGTTGTATGGAAAAACGTTATACGACTTGGAATGAATATTTGCGCCAGCGATTTGGTGGAAAAGTGTTCAAGGTGCCGATTGATGCGGGGTTTGACTGCCCGAATCGTGATGGGACGGTGGCTTACGGCGGCTGCACGTTTTGCACCGTGTCTGGATCGGGTGATATGATTTTGGAGCCGGAGGCGCCGATTGAAACGCAGTTTCAGGCAGAAATTGCGCAGTTTCACAAAAAGTGGCCGGGTGCGACTCACTATATTGCCTATTTTCAAAATTTTACGAATACGCACGGACCTCTTGAGTTGCTCAAAGAACGCTTTGAGCCAGCGCTCGCGCAGGAAAATGTTGTCGGAATTGCGATTGGGACGCGCCCCGATTGTTTGCCAGAAGCTGTGGTTACTTATCTGGCGGACATTCAGGCGCGCGGTTTTGATGTGTGGCTTGATTTGGGCTTGCAGACGACGTTTGAGAAAACGAGTGTGCGCATCAATCGTGCGCATGATTATGCGACGTATATGGACGCGGTTGCGCGTTGTCGTGCGCGTGGGCTCAATATTTGTGTGCATTTGATTAACGGGCTGCCTGGCGAGACGGCTGAGATGATGCTTGAAAATGTGCGGCGTGTGGTTCGGGATACCGATATTCAGGGAATCAAGCTGCATTTGTTGCATCTGATGCGCAAGACAAAAATGGTGCGCGATTATCATGAAGGCGAGCTGCAGCTGCTCTCGCGTGCGGATTATGTGGACATTATTTGCAATCAGCTGGAGATTATTCCAAAAGAAATCGTGATTCACCGGCTGACAGGGGACGCACCACGTGAGTTATTAATTGGACCGATGTGGTCACTCAAAAAATGGGAAGTGCTCAATGCGATTGATGATGAGATGGCGCGCCGCGGCAGTTTTCAAGGCTGCAAAGCGTAAGGAACACAAAAATGACTTGCTTTTGTCGCAAATTATGTTATAATCTCCCCTTATGTTAGGTATATTATATGGTTTAGTGCCGCTTATGGCATGGGGCTCGATTGGTTTTGTGTCCAATAAAATCGGCGGAGACGCGAAGCAGCAAACGCTCGGCATGACGTTTGGCGCGTTTGTCTTTGCGGCGATCGTTTTCGCCGTTGTGCGGCCGCCGCTTTCGCTGCCTGTTTTTGTGATTGGCTTTGTGGGCGGTTTGATTTGGTCAGCAGGGCAATCGGGGCAATTTCACGCGATGAAATATCTGGGCGTTTCGGTCGCGTCACCGATTTCATCAGGCGGGCAGCTTGTTTTCGGTGGTCTGATTGGCGTTTTCGTGTTTCACGAATGGACAAAGCCGATTCAGTTTGCGCTCGGATTTTCGGCGATGGTGCTGTTGCTTATTGGTTTTTATTTTTCGGCGAAGCGTGATCCAGCGAACACGGCGGGCTTGCCAGAGCAACATGAACCCGTGCGTGGCATGATTGCGTTGGCGTATTCGACGCTGGGCTATGTGTTTTATTTGCTGCTCTTTAATAATCTGTCAGCGCTCTGGTTTCATCTGACGTTCACGACGCTCACGATTCTCTTGCCAATGTCACTGGGTATGATTGTGGGCGCGTGGCTGCTTGCTGGCGGGCGTGTGAAAATGGGCGCTGCCGTCGCTAAAAATATTCCCGTCGGGCTGATGTGGGGCGTCGGCAACGTGTTTTTCTTGCTGTCAGCGCGTGCAGGCGGGCTCGCGATTGCGTTTACGTTTAGCCAACTCGGAATCGTGATTTCAATTTTTGGCGGCATTTTATTTCTGGGTGAAAAGAAAACGCGTCTTGAGATGCGTTATGTCTGGCTTGGTGTTGTCTTGTTTATCGTCGGCGCCATTATGCTGGGCATAGTCAAAGCGCAATAAAAATTCCGTTCAGCACGTCTGAACGGTTTTTATTTGGGCAATTTGGCAACGTATTCTTCGAGCGTCAGCCCGCGCGCGGTCATGTATTTTGCGTTTTCAACGCCGACATAACGCCAGTGCCAGTATTCGTATTCGATGCCAGTGGACGGATTTTTAACATCTGGATTGCTGGTTCCAGGCGCTTTTGGAAAACGCAAAATAAAGCCATAATTTACCGCGAGGGCTTCGAGTTTTGAAATGTCAGGCGCTTGGTTGGAATCGAGCGAGCTGCCAGCAGCCATGTCCATCGCAAGCCCTGTCATGTGCTCGGAGGCTCCAGGTGGCTGAGAATATTTCATGGCGGCTGCCTCTGCATCAGCGGGCGTCTTGCCTGACGACTTTTCATTGCTAATATAATCGTTAAAGAGCTGTGTTTGATAAGCGATGCTGCGATAGCCTGAGATAAAATGCTCGTCAGTGTTGATGGTTTTTGCGGCTGCAAGAAAAGCCAAAAGTTGTGGTGCAATGCGTGCGTCCACTTGCTGCCCATTTCCGACATCTTTAAGCTGCACAGGGAAATCAGTCATGTGTTTGTGCGCGAGATTGACAAGCACGAGATTCCAATCAGACTGGCGCGCGCCAGCTGGCAGCGGATCCGTTTTGGGCGTTTCAGCCCAAACAGCTTGCTTATTGATGGTTTTACCAGTTTTTGGAATTGCGGCTGTTTTTGTCTGGCTTGTTTCAGAGCGCGGCTGCGTTGTGCTTGCAGTGACGCTGACCAGCGCAATTACCAAAAATGAGCCGACGGCGGTGAGCGCAATGCCAGCGCGCACAAGAGGTGACGTTCTATAATTTTTCATTGACAAAATTTGCAAAATGATCCCAAAGGACGACGAAGGGATTTGCGCGCTCGACCGTTTTATCAACGGTCAAATTGACAGAGCTCGCGTGGTAGCCGCTCAAATAACCAAGTTTATCATCATAGCTGACAGAAGCTGTGGCAATTGTTTTTCCAGGCGCAATGGGCGCTGACAGGTTTTTACTTTTATCGGTAAACGTAATACTGAAAGCAGAATTACCAAGCGGCATGACGACGTAAAAATCCTGACTGAGCACGAGCGGCACAGGATTTGACTTCGCATCCATGATGGCAATTGTTTTGTGCGTGCTGAGCGTTTCGCCTTTTGCGGCAATGCCCTGCGCTTGCCAATTGGCATAGACGTGATTCATTAGAAGATTAGTTTGCGAAAATGTTGCAGAATGGTCGGCGTCGGTGCCTGTTGTCCCGAGCACGACGGTAATGATGCGAAAATCATTTTGGTTAGTGGTTGCGGCTAGACAATCAATCGTGGTGCCCGTCGAGCCTGTTTTGAGCCCGTCAACGCCGCTGCGCGTTTGTGCAAAGCCAGCGAGCAGCTGATTGGTCGTGTAGAGCGTGTTTTGCGACTTGCCGCCTTTGTCAAACACCACATCGGTCTGCTTCGTGACGGTGAGCACCTCGGGATATTCTTTAAGCAAGTGCATGGAAATAATCGCGACATCAGCCGCTGACATCGTGTTTGCCGCCGTCGCGCTTGAGCCAGGATATGTATGTCCTGCAATCACGGAATTAGGCAAGCCGGAACTGTTGACAAGCGTTTCGTCTGTAATTCCCCAGTCTTTGAGCTGCGCTTTCATCTGATCGACAAATTTTGGCTCGCTCCCCGCAATGTGCTCAGCGAGCGCAACCGCCGCCGAATTTGCAGAGCTGACAAGAAGCGCGTTCATCAGATCATGCACGGTGAACGATTCGCCTTGCGCCATCGGAATATTGGACGCTTCGAGACTTTGCGTCAGCTGATACGCATAATCAGAAATCTTGATTTTGTCTGTCCATTTGAGCTTGCCCGCATCAATTTTTTTGTAAACGAGATAAGCCGTGAGGAGCTTCGTCACGCTTGCAATCTGCGTCGTACTGTCAGTCGCATTTTGCGCATATAAAATCTTGCCAGAAGCCGCGTCAACCGCAATTGCAGACTTTGCAGCGACAGAAAAGCTGCTGTCAGCTGACGCAATAAGCCCAGAAAATCCTGTCAGCGCTGACAAACACGACAGAAGCACCAAAAACCATACACCACCTTTTTTCATCACACAAAATTATACCACACTTGACAATTCCTGCCAACTTGTAGTATAATTATCAACGGACTATTTCAATGTCTAAAAAAATAGAAAGCAGATCTCACAAGCTGATAAGAGCTCTGTTCGAGCGCAAACCCGCTTGTATCGAGTGATCGCGCGTGAGATCGGGTACAAAAATGCCTACAATTAACCAATTGGTAAAAAGCCCTCGTAAGTCAAAAATTACGAAGTCTAAATCACCAGCCATGAACGTCGGCTACAACAGCCGTAAAAAAGTTCAAACTAAACTTGCCAGCCCACAAAAACGTGGCGTTGCAACACGTGTTGGAACAATGACACCTAAGAAGCCTAACTCAGCGCTTCGTAAATTTGCCCGTGTACGTCTTTCAAACTTGATGGAAGTTACAGCTTACATTCCAGGTATCGGACACAACTTGCAAGAACACAGTGTTGTCTTGCTTCGTGGTGGACGTGTTAAGGATCTTCCAGGTGTGCGTTACCACATCGTGCGTGGTGCGCTTGATACTGCTGGTGTGAGTGATCGTAAACAAAGCCGTTCTAAATACGGTGCAAAACGCCCTAAGGCTTAAGAAAGGAGATAACAGAATATGCGTAAAAATCGTGCACCAAAACGTGAAGTTTTGGCAGATCCAGTTTATAACAGTGTCGTTGTCTCTCGCCTGATTAACCGCGTGATGCTTGACGGCAAACGCGGCGTCGCAGAGCAAATCGTCTATGGCGCTTTTGAGCAAATCAAAGAAGCAACAGGAAACAATCCACTTGAAGTCTTCGAGGCTGCAATGGAGAACATCATGCCTGTCCTTGAAGTTCGCGCACGTCGTGTCGGCGGCTCAAACTACCAAGTCCCCGTTGAAGTTCGCCCAGAGCGTCGTACAACGCTTGGCCTTCGTTGGCTTGTGCAAATGTCACGCAAACGTGGCGAGCACACCATGAAAGACCGCTTGGCAAAAGAAATCCTTGACGCCAGCAACAGCACAGGTGCTTCAGTCAAGAAACGCGAAGACACACACAAAATGGCAGATGCCAACCGTGCATTCGCGCACTTCCGCTGGTAATCTCGGATTCATCAGCTTACAAAACGAGTTTCAGATTATGATACTCGTTTTTGTTTTAAAAAATTTTACTTGACAAAGCAAAACAAGAAGGCTATAGTTTTAAAAGATGATGAAAAAAGACCTTCTTTCAGTCACAGGCATCCTTTCTGCAAGCTTTCTTATAGCTTCTGCCTCTAGCCATTCCCACGTGCTGATTATGCCGCCAAACCTCCTATTTTATTGGCTTTGTGCCGTCTTGCTTTTATCACTTCGAGTGATAGAAAAGAAGAAGCGCCTCAGATTAGCGGTATTGATTTTGGCGTTAGGCGGTGTACCTCTTGCTATTATGCAGCTCAATGACTGGAAAATTAATTTGCCCTTTCTGCTAAGTTTGCTCTTACGCTTTATTCTACTTGGCTTTGTGATAGCTTGGCTCTGGAGAGTAAACAAAGATGAAAGAAAAAATTGACATTTAACGCCTATTTTATATTTTAGGCGTCAGAGTGAAGACAAAGTCTGTTTCACTACAAAAATTTAAAGAAAAGCCGTGCTGGCCGCAAGCGAATTTCCTACTCGCACCGGCTTTTTCTTTAAATTTTCTACGCTTCACTTATAAATAAAATGAGTTTATCTATTGTGAAATTTCATAAAATTACAGCCTAACGCCTATTTTAGGCGTTTTTTCATTCAAAACTTAAATGATGAAAAAATTGATAAAATGAATCTTTTGCTTGACAAATCAAAATGAAAGCGCTATACTGATGGCAAGAAGCAAGAAGCAAGAAGCAAGAAGCGCATATACTAGTTGGGCGCACGAGCAGATTGTTTCAAGCGATTGCGACTTGAACTGCTCGGTTCTTGTCTTCATTGCTTCTTTTTTGATACCTTCATAGCGCAAAAACGGTTGTTATGTGGGATATAAAATGCAAAAAGAAAGGATTAAACATGAATTTTAAAAAGTTTGCTTCGGGCGCATTAGCAACAACAAATGCATCTGCTAAAACAGTTGCGGGGAAGTATTATTACAGCGTTAATAGATTTACAGGGGATGTTATTTTAACGTGAACAACAATGCAAGGTTTAGTTATCTGATGTCTCCAGAAGTTGCAGCTTGGGGCTGGAACTATACACGATATTCAGAGAAATATGTTTACTATTATGTTGGTCATTACTACCACGTTTAAAAGTGAGGGCGAGAATACTATTCTTGCCCTTTTTGGAGAGTATTAAATGTTAGAGATTAAGAACTTATCAATCAGAACTCGCGAGCCAATACTTGATGATTTTTCCTATTCTTTTGAAAAAGGGAAAATATATGGAATGATTGCCACAAACGGATCTGGAAAAACAACATTTTTTCGAGCTGTAATGGGTTTGATAAACAAAAAAGGTGGGATTTTTTTGGATTCAAAACCGTTGAGAAGTCAAAAAAATAACTTTTTTTATTTTGAAGATACAACTTGGCTGAATAAGAATGTAACAGGTTTGGACTATTTAAAGCTGATTAAAAGTGAATGGCAATCAAAACAATCTTTTGAGGACTATATTTCCTATTGGAATATGGGAGATTATATAAATCTTCCCATAAAGAAATACTCTTTGGGAATGAAACAGCGACTGATTATTTCAATGTATTTGATTAGTGAAGCAGATGTCCTTTTAATGGACGAAATAACGAACGGACTTGATGAGGAAAGTCGTGAAAAATTATTTGTTTCTATGAAAGAGTATACTCAAAGAAATAAAATAATTATTATGTCCTCACACTACAAGGAAGATATTCTTCCGATTTGCAATGCTCTTATCACACTTGATAATAGAAAAATGTTGGTTTCAGATTTATGAATAGAATTAATTTTCAAATAAAAACAATCATTAAAAATCCGTTTAATTATATTCCATTTGTTATTTTGTTGCTAATTATTACAATTTTTTTGTTTATGAATGCAGCTGCAGCCGATAATGCAGGGTTAAAAGCCTTTATCAAAGCAGATACGACTAATCTGAAAAGTATCGTTTCTCAACAGAAGGAGAACCTCAAGGGACAAACGGGTAAAAATTTAAAAGAAAACACGGCTGCTCTTCTAGAAAATGAACGCTGGTTAAAGAATGATGAAGACGTACTGACAGCAATGGACAACAAGAACTGGGTAGCTGCTTATCCTTTGCTACTTGAGAAAAATAAGGAGTTAGAAAATTCCTTAGGGGAAAATGCGTCGGTTGATGAAATGAAGGCAATTCATCACGATATCCTCATGTATCAGGCTCTTGAAGAGAGGGGAGTGAACTATCAGGAGATTCAAACCCCTACTTCTGGGACAACGTTTACACTGTCGATGATACAGTATATTTTCCCCATCGTTTTTGTTCTGGGTATTATTTTGATTATGGTTTCTTTTTTCTCGGAGCCTTATACAGGTAGAATTAATAGAGATATATTGCTACCAGGAAGTTTATCGAAAAATCTTCTTTCCACGCTTTCAACTTCGTTTTGTGTTTCCATTATTCTATTGATGGTGATGACCCTTTATAGTTTTTTGCTATCTTCATCTTTGAATGGAATGGGAAGTTGGAGATATCCAATTCTTACTTACAATCTAGAAACTCATCAAATGAACTTTCAAAATCTATCCAATATCATTGGCCCGAGTTTGGTGTTACAAATGTTTTCTCTTTTATTTTTGTGTACTTTTTCTTCTCTAATCACGTACATCCTAAGAGATAGGCTAGCGTCACTCTTTGTAAGTGTTCTTTTCATTATGGGAATGATGTTTGGAACCCGCGTAATTGTGCCTATACAAAGGCTAGCAGAATTTCTTCCGACAACTTATTTGATGGGGGTTTCTACTGCAACAGGAGAGCTAGCAAATTCAATAAACAATTTTTCTGTGAGTGTATCGAATGGCATAATTGTTCTTGCTCTATCTACTTTTGTTCTATTTGGTTGTCGCTATACACTAGCATATAAAATGGAAAAATAAAGATTTTTTAGAAGCACCCTTAATAAATTTCTGGCTTTTTCTATTGACAAACTAAAACGATAGGTCTATTCTTATTACAAGAATAGACTATTATTTATATGTTTTATCTCAAAAAAGAAAGGTTGAACGATGATTAACAGGTTGATGAAAGTTATCATGTATTTCTTGCTAAGCATTATTATGTTTATGCTTGCTAACATGGCTTACAACGATGATCAATTACGTGCGATTGAAAAAAATTACGCGTTGCCTTGGTCTTCTGTTCAAATCTACCAGCCCGCATATAATATCAGTCATTCCGTTACAACTAGCACCTTGGTAGATAAGGAGACGCTAGTCAGCATTATCGAAGGTGTGTCAAAAACAACAGACACACCTTTTATAATACGGAGTTATTATGTGGGTAGGGAAAACGACGGGAATGGCAATGTGAATTGGTTGGCTCCCATCTCGGTCACGACATTTTTTGAAACGCACTATAAAAATGAAAACTTTGATACTTACTGGGATCACGGACAAAAGTCAACTTTTGCGGTAAAGCCACTCTCAGAGATAACCAACGAAGAATATCAGGGAGCCTCTATTTTCTTTGAAAATAATGGGAATAAAGATCAAGTTCTTTCCCTTCTTTCGCAGAAGATAAATGCAAAGTTTTCAATGCACACAACACCACAAAGCCTGACAAAGCAGCCCGACTGGTATTGGGAAATTCCAGTAAATGGGAGAACAAACGATTTATACATTTTCTTTATCAAAATTTCAGTCGTCTTTTTTCTCGTCTTCTTGTTTATTTGGCTCGCGTCGAACCACTCAAAGGTCGCCATTTACAAGCTAAATGGAGCAAGTGATTTAAAAATAGTGAGCCAACTATTCATGAAAGAGTTTTCGATTATATTTTTCAGTGTTTACCTCATTTCAAGTTTTGTGATTACCCATGGATTGAGTTTGGAGTTTACGTTTTGGAGCCTCCTTGGTTTTCTTGGAATAGCGCTTGTATCGTGTGTGCCAGTCGGGGCAATGAGCGGGCACTCTATCGCCAATCATATCAATAATAAACCCTTTTTAAAAAAGTTTCAACGGGTCATTTATGGCGTCAAGGTTTATATCTTTGCGGCAAGTGTTGCGACTGCGATGGGAATTGTCTTAATTTTGAATACGGGAATGGGTTCTTTATCAAACTCTAAACTCGCTAATTATGGGGTGTTATATGAAGCTGTAACGGGTTATTCAATAAATCTAACTAATACGTATCGCATGGAAAACTCCCTTTATTACGCGAATACGCATGGGGCGATTACCGCAGCGCCATCGCAAGCACCGCTCTCGGGACAATTTTCAAATTTGACTTGTTTACAAGTCAATGCCAATTATTTAGATAAATTTGCGGTTATTGACGATACGGGCAAACAAATCAGGGTAAGTAACAATGAAACTGAAGGTGTTATTTTATTAAACGAAAACTTAAAATCAAAAAAAGAGCAAATCGAGTCACAATACATCGCTGCGTTAAAAGATGCTGATTCAGTCAATGGGTTTAAGACGGCGCAATTGAAGTTTTATTGGATAAAGTCGGACCAAAAAGTGGCCTATTTTACAGCGAGCAATGCAACCGAGCTCACGAATGCGAATCTTGCCTACATGTCGCCAGAAGTCGTTGAAGTTTATACTGCGCAAAACGCGTCAGGTGTCTTTGGTGAAGAGGTCTATCATGGCGACAGCCCTGTGGACATGCTCTATCCTTTGATTGATCACTCGTTAAGTAAGACGTATAAAAGCTTACTACCAGCTCTCGAGGCTGATGCAAATGCAGGCTCTGAAATCTCATTTGTTTCAACGTCAGAGATTGCGAAAACAAATGCTCTTTTCTTGATTGGTGACCTGTGGGAATGGGTATTCATGAATTTGTTTGCATTCATCTTGTTCTTGGCGATGATTGTGGCTACAATTGCTGCTTATTTTAACACGTATAGAAAAAACATTGCGATTAAACGTCTGAATGGCGCTTCGTGGATTAAAACGCATGGTCTCTTGATGGGGGCTATTGTTGCTCAGTACATTTTATACTTTAGTTATTCGATTCTGACGGGCTTCAATCCACTCATTGTTGAGCTATTTATTATTTATTTTGTGTTTGAGCTGTTCATCTTATTGAGTTTGATAAGGAAGCTTGAAAAGCAGATGTTGGTGAGTGTTTTGAAAGGAGAATAATGAAATTACTTGAAATAAAAAATCTTAAAAAGAGTTTCAAAAAGCGGCTTTTGTTTGAAGGTGTGAATGTGACGATTGACTCGGGGACGATGGTCGCCATTCAGGGAAATAGTGGCTCTGGAAAAACGACTTTTCTTAATATTATTGGGATGCTTGAAGATTTTGATGCGGGCGAAATAAAATTATTTGGGAAGAAGATTCCAAAGGCGAATAGCAAGGGTGCTTTGTTGCTTCGTCGTGAAAAAATTTCTTATTTATTCCAAAATTTTGCCTTGTTTGAAGATGAGACGATTGAAAAAAATTTAAATGTGGCGATGCTTTATAGCAAGTTAAGTCGCGCCGAGAAGCGCAAAAAGATGAAGGAAGTTTTAGAAAAAGTCAATGTAGCGCATTCACTGTCGACGCGCATTTATTCTCTCTCAGGAGGTGAAAAGCAGCGGGTTGCTGTGGCGCGGTCATTACTCAAAAGCAGTGATTTGCTGCTGGCTGACGAGCCTACGGGTTCGGTTGATAAGACAAATAGAAACGAAATAATGAAGTTGCTTAGAGGCGATGCTAATCTGGGGAAAACGGTTATTGTCGTCACGCATGATCCCGAAGTTGTTGAGCAATGTGATTTTGTTTTTCATATAGGCCAATAAGCGGCACGAGAACCAGAGATTTATCTTTGGTTTTTTTAAAAGATAAGTGCTTATAAATAAATGTTGCGAATTGTATCAAAAAAAGGTAAAATAGCAACGAACTTATAGTAACTTATGAAAAGGAGCTTTTTCTACATGGAAAAACTATCGAAAGATGCCTATGGTGGCGTTGACGGCAAGGCTTACAAGCCTTATCAAGAGGGGCGAACAGCGAAAGCTGGAGGACCTATTGTTCTTATTATTGGTCTTGTTTTGACGATTGTGTTCGCGGCGTCGACGGCTTACTCGGGCATGAAAGCGGGTATGACGGTGGCAGCGGGGATTCCAGGCGCTATTTTGGGCTCGGGAATTTTGACGCTTGTGATGCGCAAGAACACGAAGTTTTTGTCAAAGAATATTTTACAAGGGATGTCGTCAGCCGGCGAATCGGTCGCGGGTGGCTTGATTTATGTGTTGCCGGCGATTATTCTCATTGGCAGCAAGATTAATTTTTGGCAAGGTGTGCTGGTTGGTGGCGCTGCGGTGCTTGTTTCCATTGGTTTTATCGCGTTTGTGCAGGATTATCTTTTGATTGAAGAGCACGGAAAGCTGATGTTTCCTGAGTCCATGGCAATTTCTGAGACGCTTGTCGCGTCAGATGCAGGCGGCAATGCGCTCAAATTTATGGGAATTGGCTTCGGCATTGGCGGCATTATCACGGCGGTAACGACGAGTGTTTTCGGCTTTGCGAACAATGTCATCAGCTATGTCAACGAGACTTTTTACAAATGGAAATTTGAGATGGAAATCAATCCGATGCTGTCAGCGATTGGCTTTATCGTGGGTCTTGACATTGCCATCATGATGTTTGCGGGCTCGATTCTCGCAAACTTTGGCGTGGCGCCACTCATCGGTTATTTCTCGGAAATGGCGAAAACGGGGCATTCTGTGTGGAATAATCCAGCTGTTGCCATCAATCAGATGCAATTTGCCAATATTTCTGGCTCGTATGTCAAATATGTCGGCGCAGGCATGATGATTTCAGGCGGGCTGATTGGCGCGATTCGTCTGATTCCAACGATTATCAGCTCAATTAAAGCGACGCTTGCGGGGCGCAAATCGGCTGAGGGACAAACGCAAGATGCCGTGGGCATTATTGCGCTCTTAGTCGGCATTGTCGTGACATTTGTCGGCAGCTGGATTATGACAGGCGACATCGTCATTGCGCTGATTGCGGGCAGCTTGTCGATTCTTTTGTCGGTTTTGTTTGTCATTGTGTCGGGACGGCTGACAGGAACGATTGGCACGTCCAATTTGCCCGTTTCTGGCATGACAATTGCTGCGCTCGTGATTTTGACGCTTGTTTTTCTCGTGATGGGTTGGAAGAGCCAGACGCAGCTCGCGGATTTGCTTCTGTTTGGCACGTTTATTGTTGTTGCGATTTCGATTGCGGGTGGTTATGCGCAAACGCAAAAAGTCACGCACGTTGTTGGTGGTAATTTCAATGAAATTCGCAAATATTATATTGTTGCGGCGCTGGTTGGCGTTGTGACGGTGACGGGTGTTATCTTGCTGCTTAAGGATCAACTGGCTGTTCAGGGCGATGCGGCAACATTTGCGATTCCGCAAGCGAATCTCATGGCAGCGCTGACAAAAGGAATTTTGGGCGGTGCGTTGCCGTGGCACATGGTCATTGTCGGCGTTGTGCTCGGCGTTGTGCTTTATATGATAAAAGTGCCTGTGATGACCTTTGCTATTGGCTTTTATTTGCCAATTTCGACATCGTCTATCATTTTGGTCGGCGCGTTGGTGCGCATTCTTGTTGAGCAACTGAGTAAACGCGCAGAAAAAGAAGTGCAAGAAGAGCGCATGTCGTCGGGTGTTTCGCTTTCGTCAGGGCTCGTTGCGGGCGCGTCTATTATTGGCCTTTTGGGCATTATTCTTCAGGTTTCAGGCGCAATCAAAGTCGGCGTGCCGACAGGCTTCCTTGCGTCAAATTGGATGGCGTGGCTTTTGCTTGCGGTACTGATTGTGGCGATGGTTGTTCCGCTGATGTCCATCAAAAAAGTTCATTCGGATGAAAAATAATGTGATTTACAGGCGCAAGCCGTCTGTCAGCGCTGACAACGGCGGCGAAGACGGCAATGTTCGCATTGTCAAAGCTCAGAATCATTGGTCGCAGCGCGCGCTTCGCAAAATCGGGCTCAAAATTCCAGCGCAAACGTACCGCGAGCTCGATAGCTATGGCAGCTTTGTTTTTCGACAAATTGACGGTGAAAAAACGGTCTCAGAAATTCTGTCAGCGCTGACAGACGCGTTCCCAGACGCGGATCATCTGTCTGAGCGCCTCGCGCTCTATCTCGCGCACCTCGAAAACGAAGAAAAATGGATTGAGAAAATTTAAGAGAGTTAGCGCTCTCTTTTCGTTTCTGTCGGCTCTCGCAAGCAAAATTTAAGCTTTTGTGTTATAATGTATAAGCACGAATTTTAACTAATCTAAGGAGAAACAAAACTCATGGCTCGTGAATATTCACTTGAACACACACGTAATATCGGTATCATGGCGCACGTCGATGCTGGAAAAACAACAACAACAGAGCGCGTGCTCTACCACACGCATAAAATTCACAAAATCGGAGAAACGCACGATGGCGCTTCTCAGATGGACTGGATGGCGCAGGAGCAAGAGCGCGGCATCACGATTACATCAGCAGCGACAACCGCTTTCTGGAAACACGTCCGTGTTAATATCATCGACACCCCAGGTCACGTGGACTTCACGATTGAAGTTCAGCGTTCTCTTCGCGTGCTTGATGGCGCTGTAACCGTTCTCGACTCACAAACAGGCGTTGAACCGCAAACGGAGACCGTTTGGCGTCAAGCGTCTGAATACGGTGTGCCGCGTATCGTTTTCTCAAATAAAATGGACAAGACGGGCGCGGATTATTTCCATTCTGTTCAGTCATTGTACGACCGCCTTCAAGCGCGCGCAGTGCCTATCCAAATCCCAATCGGTGCCGAAGATGATTTGCACGGTATGATTGACTTGGTGACAATGAAAGCTTTTGAGTACGACGGAAAGCCTGAAGAAGAAGCCAAAGAAATCGAGATTCCAGCGGATATGCTCGATCTTGCAAATGAGTGGCGTGAGAAAATGATTGAAGCTGCTGCTGATTTTGATGAAGATTTGATGATGAAATTCCTCGAAGGCGAAGAGCCAACACAAGAGGAAATAAAGGCGGCTTTGCGTAAAGGGACAATTGCTGCTGAAATCTTCCCAATGATGGGCGGTTCTGCCTATCACAACATGGGTGTTAAATTCATGTTGGATTCGGTTATTGATTATCTGCCGAGCCCGCTTGACGTGCCTGCCATCAAGGGTGTCAACCCTGATACAGGCGAAGAGCTTGAACGCCCAGCGTCGGATGATGCACCGTTCTCAGCAATTGCGTTTAAGATTATGACGGATCCATTTGTCGGCAAACTCACGTTCTTCCGCGTGTACTCAGGGACAATCGAGTCTGGTTCTTACGTGCTCAATGCCACAAAAGACAAGCGCGAGCGTATTGGTCGTATCGTTCAGATGCACGCCAATACACGTACTGAGATTGACAAAGTGTATTCGGGTGATATTGCAGCGGCGATTGGCTTCAAAAACACGACAACGGGCGACACATTAACAGATGAAAAATCACCAGTTATCCTTGAGTCTATCGTCTTCCCAGAGCCTGTTATCCAAATCGCGATTGAGCCTAAATCAAAAGCTGATCAAGATAAAATGGGCGTTGGTCTCCAAAAATTGGCTGAAGAGGATCCATCATTCCGTGTGGAGACAAATGTTGAGACGGGCGAAACGGTCATTTCTGGTATGGGCGAGCTTCACTTGGATGTCCTCGTTGACCGCTTGCGTCGTGAGCATAATGTGGATGCCAATGTCGGTGCGCCACAAGTTTCATACCGTGAAACATTCCGCTCGCCAATGACACAAGCCCGCGGTTTCTTCAAGCGCCAGTCTGGCGGTAAAGGTCAATACGGTGATGTTTGGATTGAGTTCACGCCAAATGAAGAAGGTAAAGGCTTTGAGTTTGAAAATGCCATCGTTGGTGGTGTAGTTCCGCGCGAATTTATTCCAGCCGTTCAAAAAGGTCTCGAAGAGTCTATGGCAAACGGTGTCCTCGCTGGTTATCCGCTCGTTGACATCAAAGCAAAACTCTACGATGGGAGCTACCACGATGTCGATTCATCAGAGACGGCTTTCAAGGTCGCTGCAAGTTACGCGCTTCGTGAAGCTTCTAAAACGGCCAAAGCTGTTATCTTGGAGCCTATGATGAAGGTCACAATTACGGTGCCTGAGGAAAATCTTGGCGACGCGATGGGCCACGTCAATTCACGTCGTGGACGTGTTGAGGGTATGGAAGCAAATGGCAATACGCAAATCGTGCACGCGATTGTGCCGCTTGCAGAAATGTTCGGCTACGCAACCATTTTGCGCTCGGCAACACAAGGACGCGGCACGTTCATGATGGTTTTTGACCACTACGAGGACGTTCCAAAATCTGTTCAAGAAGAAATCATCAAGAAAAACGGCGGACCAAAGAACGCCATTGTTGAAGACTAATAAGAATAAATTCCTGTCAGCGCTGACAGGAATTTTTGTTTTTGTTTTTATTAAGAAAATAATGATAAAATAATGAAAACTAAAAGAAAGAAGGTTTTCTATGCAAGAACAATTTCCAAAGACAAAAAAACTTTTAAATCAGGTGGTTGCAGACTTGGCGGAGCTGTCAGCGCTGATACATCAAGTGCATTGGTATATGCGCGGAAATGGATTTTTAGCGTTACATGAAAAAATGGATGAGATGCGAGGCGAAGTGGAAAAGCAGCTTGATGAAGTGGCTGAGCGCTTGATTGCTCTCGGCGGCGCGCCGTATTCAACTTTATTAGAATTTGATGAGCATTCTAAGATTGAGATGGATCACGCGGATTATGATTTGCCTGTATCTGAGCGCTTGGAAAAGTTGGTTGAGGCCTTTCGTTACATGGTGAATCTCTATCAGGGCGGCATTTACACGTCGGTCAATGAGGAAGAAGAGGTCACGGCAAGTCTCTTGACGGACGGTTTGTCCTATTTCCAAAAGCAAGTTTGGCTGATTTCGGCGGAAATCGGGCTTCCTCCACACTGAAAGTAGCCCCGAAAATTCAAAAGCCGACTCAATGTTTTGTTTTTGTGGTAAAATGTACGCATGAGACGAAGTGAACGTTTAGTAGATTTGACGCATTATTTGCTAGAAAATCCGTATCAGTTGATCAACTTGAAGTTTTTCGTGGCACGCTACGAAAGCTCGAAATCAACGATTTCCGAGGATTTGGAAATTGTTCGCGCGATTTTTGAGCGGCAAAATATTGGCAGCTTGGCGACATTTCCAGGTGCGTCTGGCGGTCTGAAGTTTACGCCTGCGATTTCGAATACACAGGCGCTCGTGCTTGCCAAGGACATTTTGCGGCTGATGGCGGAAGAAGACCGCATTTTGCCAGGCGGCTATTTGTATTTGAGTGATATTTTGGGGACGCCTGAGCATTTGAAAAAAATTGGGCAGATTTTGGCGCATGAATTTGCGGACAGTCGCGTGGACGCGGTCATGACGATTGCAACGAAAGGCATTCCGATTGCGCAGATGGTGGCCGAGATTCTAAATGTGCCGTTTGCTGTGGTCAGGCGTGATCCGAAGGTAACTGAGGGTGCGATGATTAATGTGAATTATATGTCGGGCTCGAGCTCAAAAGTCGAGAATATGACCGTCTCAAAGCGCGCATTTAGCATTGGGCAGCGCGTGCTGATTGTTGATGATTTCATGAAGGGCGGCGGCACGTTAAATGGCATGAAAGCGCTGGTTGAAGAGTTGGATTGTCGTGTGGCAGGCGTCGGCGTTTTCGTTGAGGGACCTTTTCATGGGTCGCGGCCGCTGACAGATTACCGTAGTATTTTGCGCGTCGATAAGATTGACCTTGCCAATCATACGATTGATGCTGAATTTGGCAATATTTTTGAAGAGAAACTATTTTAAAACTCCGAAAGTTAATTCCGGAGTTTTTATTTGTTAGATGCCACCAAATCGATTGAGCGGCCAGAATCGGAACATGACTTTGCCGAGGATTTGATCAGCGCTGAAACTGCCAACTTTTCGGCTGTCAGCGCTGACAACGCGGTCATCCCCGATGAGGAAATAGTGGCCGGCTGGCACGGTGACCGTGAAGTTTGGATTGCCCGTGTTGTCAGTCGTGAAAGCGTTGGAATTTTTTGCAAGCTGGACGAAGCCCGCACGCTGTGCATCGCTGAGATTGCCTGTCAGCGGAAGGCTCGCATAATGATCAGCGAGCTGATTCGCCTCAAAAAGTTTCAGATAGCTTGCAAGATAAGGCTCGTCTGTTTTGGTACCGTTGATGTACAAAACGTCATTTTTGTAAGTAATTGTGTCGCCTGGCATGCCGATGATGCGCTTGACAATCGTAACGCCGCTGGTTGCGCTGGGGTCATTTTTCTGTGTTTGCTCGGTTGTTTCTTTCGCCACAATGACATCAAAGCGGTGCAGTGTGCCCGTTTTTGACATGAAAAGACGCTGTCCGTCGGCAAGTGTTGGATCCATCGAATTGCCATCCACACGCGCATTGTTCCACAGCTGAATCGTGCCAGCCGTCGAATTCATCGGCGCGTTGGGTGCCAGAAGAGTTGAGCCGAAATGCACAAGAGCAGCGATGACGATAATGAGGAAAATGCCCCATTCTTTCAAAAATTTCATATACGATTCCTTTTTCTTTTAGAAAATTTTAGTTTATTTCATAGAAGCCCGACGGCTTTTTTGGCTAATTGATCGACGCGCTCATTGCCTGCGACGCCGCTGTGTGCGGGAACTTTGCGAAATTCAAGGACGAGCCCGAACTTATCACGTAAAATCTCGACGCTCTTGACATAACGCTTGGCAACGGGCGTTTTTGCGCGCCAACGACCTTCCGCCCAATCGGCAAGCCCTGTGTAATCGTGAAAAATGACGATTTTGTCGCCCGCAAAAAGCTGTGTGGCAGCTGATAGAGCCTTCGCGCCCTCGATGACGGCGAGACACTCGCCTGCAACATTTCGGCTGCTTGCAAGCTCGGGATCGCGTCCGCTGACAGCGTCTTCGAGCAATCCGCTCACGCTGTAAGCACCGCCATACACGCCCGTTTTTGCATTGTAACTCCCGTCCGTGTACATCTCAAAAGTTTGCATACATCATTTTAACACACTTTGGCCAAATTAGAAATTGCAATACACAGCGAAATAGGTTATACTATTTAGGGTAAAATTTAGCGATTTTATTGATAATAAGGGAATAAATGGAGTGAAAATGGGATTATTAATGACACGGGACGAAGTTTTACAGGGATTAAAAGAGCGCGAGGCGCTTGATGGCACAGAAAAAATATTTTATGGCGCCATGAAACCTGTGGCGAGTGCAAACTATTTTTGGATTGTATCCAATCAAAAAGGTCTTTATTTGCTTGGGGTTACAGGCATGGGGAAGCTCTCGGGAGAGGTCGCTTTTCTTGAGAAAGAGGCTGTCGCTGAAGTTTCATCTAAAACGTCCATGATGGGAATGACGTATAATTTAACAATCAAAGAGACAGATGGGCAAGTTTATAAGTTTATGGTCAACAAGAAAGTGATGGGGCATAAAACACAAAAAGAAGAATATTTGGTAGTCGTTGCTGCTTATGAAAGATAAAAGCTCACTAGCGAGAGTAAAAAGCGTCTTCCCCTTGACAAACACACTCTCTTTGTGGTAAGATGATAAACGGTATTGTTTACCCCATTTTTGTGGCCCCGGAACCCAAAAATACCTGCGTGTGAATGCATAGCGCGCTTGTAAACAAAACAATTCTAAAGGAAATCGAAATGATTAATAAAACGACATTTATGGCGAATGCGCAAAACGTAGATCGCAAATGGGTGGTTGTGGACGCTGCGGGAATCCCGCTGGGACGTCTCTCATCTGTTGTAGCTTCTATCTTGCGCGGCAAGATGAAACCAACTTATACACCGCATGCGGACGCGGGCGACTTTGTTATTGTCATCAACGCATCACAGATTGTATTGACAGGTAAAAAAGCGACAGATAAGCGCTATTACCGTGTTTCTGGCTGGGAGGGCGGCATCAAGTCTACGACTGCTGGTGAACTTCTCGCAAATAATCCTGTCCGTTTGGTTGAAACGTCTGTTAAGGGCATGCTTCCAAAGAATACGCTTGGTCGCGCACAAGGCATGAAGCTTCACGTTTATGCGGGCGCAGAACACAATCATGCAGCTCAACAGCCTGAGATGCTTGATATCACAGGATTGATTTAAGGAGGAGATTGAAAAATGGCACAAGTACAATATGCCGGCACAGGCCGTCGTAAAAACGCCGTGGCACGAGTTCGTCTCGTTCCTGGCACAGGCAAAATCACGGTCAATGGTCGTGAAGTAGAAGTTCATATTCCATCTGCAGTGCAACGTTTGATTATCAACCAACCGTTTGCTGCAACGCAGACTGAAGGTGCATACGATGCGTTTGTCAATGTTGTCGGTGGTGGTATCTCAGGTCAAGCCGGCGCTATTCGCCACGGAATCGCGCGCGCATTGCTCGAAGTAGATCCTGACTTCCGTCCTGCTCTCAAACGCGCAGGTCTCTTGACGCGTGACGCTCGTATGGTTGAGCGTAAAAAAGCCGGCCTCAAGAAAGCACGCAAAGCCAGCCAGTTCTCAAAACGTTAATCAGAATCGCTCTGTATCAACGTTTATCGTTACTATTTTAGTGGTTCTAAAGCACCAGCGAGATGTTGGTGCTTTTTTGGGCATTAATTGCAACTAATACTAAGGATTAAGTATGTGATATAATACAAGCACCGCCTGATAAAAACTGATTGGAAAAAGAGGGCAATTCAGGAGATAAGAATGACATTCAGGATGGTATAAATGATTACAAAAAATCACACTAAAAAAGTTTCCCTTATTATTTTGGCGAGCCTTATCTCCTTATTTTGTGTTTTATTAGTGCTTTTCTTCGCAGTTTTCAGAAATGATACTCTGGTATATTTGCCAAATGAAACTAAAATTATCAATATTTCTAATCCAGAAAAGAATCTATTCTATGTAGAGGTTGGAAAAAATCAGGTTAGAAATATCAAAGTTAAAGTTTATGACTCAGATGGAAAATTGTTGGTGCCACAGAATATTTATTTTTCTGAAAATTCTAACAGTTCTGACGGTCCAACCGGTTATATTTACTATTACACCCGAGTTAGTAAAAAAATGAAAGTATATATTACAAATCAGAAAAATAGTCTCTTATTTACAAGTGTCAATGAGTGGTTGTCACAAGGTGATAGATGGAGACAAGTTGGTGGATATTAAATACCACACTAAAAATTATCTATCACTATAGTGAAGTAGATAGGAAGTAAATGGTATTCAAGATAGTGAGAACGACTTTAATAAGAACACTAAAAGACTGTATAGTTATCGTAAGCAGATAATAGACTTAATATCAACTCATAATATTATTAACTAAAGGGAGGGATATATGTATGGGCTTAAAATATAATAGTGATGAATCGTCTCAGATTATCACTGCGATGGAGAACAACTTGGGAATTGCTAAGCAAGCAAGTACAGGGATTCAATCGGGGACACAATATCTTACCTCAGCCTTAGTTGGAGGTTCCTTAAATGGTGTGACTTTTAATGCGGGGCATACGCTTTTTGAGAGCATCATCACACCAGCGGAGAATAAAGTTTCTCAAGCTCTGGATGATGTTGAGAATGATTTGAATACTTATAAGTCAGCAGATGGACAAGTGAACCATTATGGAGTACTGGACGAGGATAATCTGAACAATCAAATAAATGAAAAGAAAATGCAACAATTTGCGGCCAATGCTTTGCTGGACACTTATCGGATAGCAATAGCGACGAATCCTGTAGCATCATTGATAGATACACTCACGGGTGCAAGTCATCAGTTAGAGAATTTATCTCAATCACTAGATGAAGATATCAAAAAACTCCAAGAGAAGTTGAAAACTTTGTATCAATTCTCAGATCAAACTTCTCCGTTATTTAGGGATAACTTAACTGCCTTGCAGGATGCTATGCAGGGTGTAACAAGTCTTAATGGTATGGTTCTAAATTCAGATGGCAGTGTGCCATCAAGTTATGATAAATCGTGGTTAAAGAACATGGAGGGGATTAAGTTTAATTCTAATCTTTGTAAAGTTGAGAAAAGAGACCTCCAATCTGTACATGGTTTTATTATCTCAAGTCCAAATGAAATTTTGGGAAAGCTATTCGGAGTAAGCAATGTTTCGTTTAGCGAGAGTGTGAAATCAGAAAATGGTATTGGTTGGACAAAGACTTCAGTTGAAACTCGTAAAGAGGGAACGGGTATTTTCAATTTTGATTTTGATAATGGAAATTTTTCTGGATTTTCTATTAACCTTGGCTTTTATCATTCCAGTATTGATATTGGAGATGGAGATCTGCAAGCTAGCCAAGATGTATCTATAGGAGGAGTAACATTAGGTGGCTCTGAATCAGTTGGTGAGCATGGCATCGGTGGTACTTTAAGTCTTGGGAATAATAAACACACAACGGATGTAGGCTTTAACACGACATCAGACTTGACTAATGGACTTATTGCGGTTTATGGGGGGCAAACAAATACTGTGAAACAAGAAGATGTTTCAACAAGTACTAGCAATGAGATTGGAAGAAAATGGGTCAATGGGAAGCAAGCAGTTGCAGGAGTTGCAATAGCAGGATTAGCAGTAGCTTTTGTTGCTGTGGCCCCATTAGATGCAGTTGGGGCTGGAGAGGGAATACAAGCAGGAATAATAACTGCCATTGGTGCTTTGAGCACAGCATTTTAAGGAGAGTAGAAAGTAGATGGTAAAAAAAAACGGTTAAAGCTATAAGTGAACTACAAGCTAAAAACATTTATCGTTTAGGTATACTAACTAGATTCATCGTAGTAGCATTAATAATTTTCGGTGTAATACTACTGATTAATGCAAATACTATTTCTGAGTTTATAGTTCATCTGATTATTTTAATTGTAATTTTCATTTTAGGATTTATTTTTTTACAGGTAGTTAATGCAAGTATGCAATATGTTTTTTATGAAAAAATGAATTTAGGTAAGTGGGCTGAATTAAATAGATACATAACTAAAAGAAAGAGCATAGCTAATATCGCTGTTTCTGCATTGATAAGTTATTATAAAGGTGATTTTGAAAATAACATAAACAAACTTACCTCCAATCAGATATTAATTATTCAGGCAAAAAATGATTCATACAAATTTTTTACACTGATTTGCTTGTATAAATGTGCAGTTATGACTAAAAATGAAAAATTAATGGAACAATCTCGTTTGGAATTAGAGAAAATTAATTTTAAGAATGCCTCAAAAGAAAAATGGAGACAAAATACATTGAATTTCTGTCATATGATGCAAGAAATTTTAGTTTTGGAGAAAAGCAGTGAACTCATTGACAGTTGGAGGCCGCAGTACCCTGGAGGTAAAATAAATTTACTTGAAAAAATGTATTTTCAGGCTTTGAATGAACGGCTTAAAAATAATGAAATAAAAAGTAAAGAATACTTTCAGGAATTATCAACAAATGATGCAAAGATTTATTTTGTAAAAGAGGCTAAAAAATACTTGGAGGAAGAAAATGGAAAATAACAGTGCTAAATCTTTACCAATAGGTACAGTAGTTACCTTAAAGGGAAGCAATCAGAATCTTGTGATTATCAGTCTACTTCCTGTGGCAGAAATTAAAGGGGAAAAAGGATATTTTGAATTTGGTGCTGCGACTTTACCCACGGGTCTGGCAAGTGAAGATCTTATTTTTTTCAATAGAGAAAATATAGAAAACATCATTTATCTCGGTTATGTTGATGCCAGATTTCAAGAATTTATGGGACATTATGATGAAATTATTTCAAAAGTCGAATATAAAAGAATGGCAATAAATGGGATTTTGGAGGATTAGACTTTAGATGATAAAAAAGATATTGTTTATCATAGTATGTGTTTCGTCAATTTTTCTGCTATCTGCGTGTCATCAATCTTCAGATATGACAGGCACATGGAAGGCTCAGGATGCGAATGGAAAAAATATTACTATCACTATAACGAATAGCACAATAAAAATTGGTGACGCAATTCAAACTTATAAATATAACGGCAGTGAAAATGTATCGACGGATGGTAGGGCTTCAGCAAAAGTAGGCAATGACTTAGGAATTTTCAATTTAAAACAACAGGATATTTATGCTTATGCAATTACCACCCAAGATAATAATCTTTATACGATTGCCATCCCAAATAGTAATGATAAAAAGACCGCTATATTGATAAAAACATCAGCCTCATCTTACTCAGTAGAAACTGAGCTGTTGCAGGGTAAAATGGTATATGCAATGAACAAGAATTCACGGCCTGATTATAAATACTACTCAACAAAGTATTTAAAATGAAAAATTAACATATAGTTAAGATAAGGAGCATGCGTGACTAAGAAATATGATATTACCGATTTTTTTATCGGGTGGACTATTTTAGAATTTGGCTTATCTTTCGTTTTATTGTTGCTATTTTTGCCAGAAACAATAAAAATAAATTTTGGATTTATCCTTACGAGTCAACCAACTTCTGGAAGTAAGTTCAATATTTTAGCATTACCTGTTTCTATGTTAGTCGCTTCAGGGGGGTTAAAATATTCTTCGAGATATTTTAACCCTGTATTAAAGTATCTTTTCATCTTTTTGAACGTTATAGTGCTAATAGGAACTAGTTTTTTCCTTATTCAACTTTTTATAATGAGATAAGGCATTTCTACAATGGAATTTTTGCCTAGAATTCAGAATTTGTCGAACAAAAATTCCAAACAGCGACGCGGTTGAACGGAATTTTTTAATTTCTCAAAAACGGCTTATAAGCCGTTTTTGTGTTGCCAGCGCATGAGTGCCCATTTGTGGCTGGGACGTTTGAGGGCGCCAAGGGCGTCTGGGAGGCTGAACCAGCGGATGTGGTTGCCAGATTCGGTCGGGGCGTGGTTCATAGCGACGTGTGCAACGTCGTAAGCGTGAATCGGATTGTAATAGTGTTGCGCGCGGTGGCTGCTATAATAGTATTCGTCAGCTTGCCCGAGATAATCGCCGAGTTCAGCGGTCGCGCCGATTTCTTCCATCAGCTCGCGTGCGAGCGCGGTTTCGTGAGTTTCGCCAGGTTCAATTTCGCCGCCGGGCAAATAATAAGCGCCGTTTGGCGTTTGTAAGAGGCAAATTTTTTGTTTGTCAGCGCTTGCAACAATGGCGTGAACGCCGACGCGCGTTTCGTAAGCGGCTGACGGCTCTTTTTGGCCAAATGTCGGAATGTCACGATTTTCTTTAGTCATAGCGTTATCTTACCAAATTTGATAAAATAAAGGAAGTATGAAACATATCAATGTCAGTAAAATTATCATTATCGCCCTGCTCATCATCATCGCGAGCTTTTCGGCGATCAGTTTGACGGGGCGCGCGTATCTGAGTGGGCAACGTCCCAACACACTCATGCACGTGCTCAACGACGGCACGGGCACGGTGGATCAACTTTTTACAAAGCCTGGCGCTTGGTTTGACGATAAATTGTCGGCGTACCAAAATCAGATCAATGCGGCGGATCAAAATGCGGCGTTGAAGAAAAAGCTTGTGGCGCAAAACACGCAAGATTCGCAACTGTCAGCGCTCGAAAAAGAAAATGCGGCGCTCAGAAAAGCGCTCAATTTGCAGGGATCGCTTGCGAATTTTAAAACGCTGAATGCGACGGTGATTACGCGCGCTCCGTCGTCGTGGAACGACACGCTCGTGATTGATGCAGGAACCGATTCGGGGCTCAAAACGGGTATGGCGGTGCTCGCTGATGGCGGTGTTATTGGCCGCGTCACGCAAGTCAACAGCACAAACTCGAAAGTTGAGCTGCTGACAGGCGCAAATGGTCTAGCTGACAAGGTGCCTGCTGAAATTGACAATGACTACGGGCTTTTGGCCAGCTACGATGCGGCAAAAAATCAGTATGTGGTGAGCAATATGACGGCGACCGGAAGCTTTAGCGTGGGCGATAAAGTCGTCACGTCAGGCCTCGGCGGAAATTGGCCCAGCGCGCTTTTGCTTGGAACCGTGATTTCGACATCTGGGCAAGCGTCTGACGCGAGCCGCAAGATTTACGTGAAGCCAGCGGCCAGCTTTTACAATGTTCGCTTTGTGAGCGTCGTTTTGAGCCAAGGAGCGGGAAGCTGATGCAGCGCTACACCTTTGAATTTCTCGACCCGATTTTACTGTTTTTGTTGTTGCTAGCTGACAGCCATCTGAGCCAGTTTCTGTCAGCGCTGACGGGAAATTTGCTGATGCCTGTGACGCATTTGTCGCTGATTGTCTTGATGTACAGCGTGACAAAACACCGACTGCCGTTCTTGATGAGCGTGACGGTGGCTTTGGGCCTGATTTATGATTCCTATTTTATCGGCGTATTGGGGCTCGCAAGCGCATTATTTCCGCTCGCGGCGCTTTTTCTCTATGAAATCCGAGAAATTGTTTATCATTCGCGGTGGACGCGCGTCGTCAGCGGCATTATCGTCGTTTTCGTTTTTGAAACATTGCTGCCAACGCTTGAAGTGCTTTTTGGCCTTGCGCACGTGTCGCTCGCGCATTTTGTGACGTATCAGCTTGCGCCAACCTTGCTCGTGAATATTTTGCTGACGTTTTTACTGCTTTGGCCGCTTGAAAAGCTGTACAACCTGCGCAGAATCAAAGAAGAAAGCCCTGAGCTACTAGAAAATTAAAAATGAGCCCAGTGCTCATTTTCTTGTTTTTTGGAGGAAATTTGCGACGGCGTCAAATTTTTGCTTGAGTTGTGCGGTGTCGCACGCGCCCCAGATTTCGGTGGTGAAAGTGACATTTTTTCCGACCATTTTGTAATTCCAATGGCCGACGAGCTGGCCGTCGTAGAGAATCGGCGCGAGCAGAAAGCCATTTTTCGTCCACATGGTGGCAATCTTGTCAGCGGGCACGAGCCACGTTTTGTCGAAATAACCCGTCATCAAACTGTCAAATCGCGCGCCCAAAATGACGCGATTTTTTGTCAGCGCACGCGGCTCTGCGACAGGATTTGCAACATTTTCAAAGAGCTTTGCAAACGGCTTGACTGTCGTTTTTTTGAGCCCCGCCCATTTGCAAAAATCGTCAAAAGTTGCGGGACCAAAACCTGCGAGATAGCGCGGAATCAGCTTTTCGATCGCTTCGTTTGCCGAAATTCGCTTGAAATTTTTCGCGTAAACAAATCGCCGATTGGTGACGGGAGAAGCCGCGTCAATGTAGGCAAGCCCTGTGCGCGCGACGCTGTGCATAATCGCATAATGCAGATACGATTGCGTCGAAAAATCAGGGAGATGCGTGCGAATAATGTCCACAATCTCGCTTTTGGTGAGTGCGCCGCGCCTGATGAGCGCCGCATTGACATCGTCCAAAATTGCTTCGGCATGCTCGCCATAGCCCTGAAAATAGCTGTACGGCAGGTTTTCGCCTTGGCGCGCGTTGATGAGCAATTCCCAGTCGTCGTAGGTAAACAGGTGCAGCGTCCAGCGATTGGCCCAACTGAGGACGACTTTTTGCTGGGCGTACAGGTGGGCAAGCTCTTCTTGCGTGCAGCCGCTGCGCAAAAAAATGCTGATTGCAGCTGCGTGCGCCTGTTCTTGCGCCTGAATGCCGACCGTATTTTCGATCGCTTCAAGAGCCGTCTTGTCAGCTGACAGAAGCCCGTGGCTCGCGAGGCGGCACGTGAGTGTTTGATTATCCATGAAAAAGTACTCCTAAAAGTAGTGTGGCTGCAAGTGCGCCGTTAAAAAGCATGAGCGTGTTGACTTGCAGGGTGAACGTTTCAGATTTGACAGGATTTGCACGAAAGCGGCGCGTATTGCGCCAAACGAAAGGAATGATGAGCGCCATCAGCAGCGAAAAAATCGGCAAAATGCCTAAAAGAATGGCTGTCAGCGCTGACAGAGCCGCAACGCTATAAGGAACCCAGAAAAGCCGCAGCGCGCGCGCTTTTGTTAGATAAAATGGTAAGGTAAAGCGCTCATTTCGCACGTCCTGCGCGAGGTCGCAGATATTATCAGAGAACATGACGTTGAAATTTTGCGCAAAACAGCCAATCGCAACCAGCACAATTGGCAAAAGGACGCTGAAATCCCAATTCCACGTCATTTTCCAGCCGTCAAAATAAATCGCGAAATAAGCCATTTGAAAAGAATTGACATAAATTGCCATGAAAAATGAAAGCGCGCCCTCGCAAAGACCTGCAAGCACTTCGCCGAGCGGAAAACGCGAAAAGGCAAACGGGCCGTAAGTATAGAAAACCGCGATGAGAAACGCGACGCCGCCAACGGGCAAAATCGCAAGATTTGTGAGCGCGCTCACAACAAGCCCGATTACCAAATCAAGCGCCAAAAGCCCCAGACAAATCTGCCACGCCAGCCGTTCGGGAATATGGCGCGTCGCAAGAATATTTTCGTGCGCCTTGTACTCGGGATCCTTGGCCTTCCTGAAATCCATGAGATTGTTCCACGCGGAAACAAAAAGATTGATGGCAATCATGCCGATGAAAAAAAGGAGGCTCGTGAGCGCATGAAAACTGTGAAAGCGCCAGAGGCTGTACATAACGCCTGCAAGCGGTGCAAGAAGCCCGGCGGGCAACGTCTGAATGCGCGTGAAATTGAGAAAAGTTTTAACTGTCATTTTTTTTATTGAAACAAGTCTAGTAAGTCGTAGCGCCAGCTGTGTCAACCGCCAGCTGACGGACGTCCGTGTAATGTTTTGTCAGCGCTGACAGAAGCTGTGGCGCCTTGTCAGCTGACGTGAGCGTCATGATAGTTGATCCAGCACCCGAAAGATACGTGCCGTAAGCCGCGTTGTCATGGGCAATCGCGCGGACTTTTTTGAGATCGGGAATAAGCGCGGCGCGATAAGTTTCGTGAAATAAATCTTGCTCCATGAGGCGGCCGGCCAGTGTCAAATCGCCCTTTGCGAGACTTGCAACCAGAACATTCGCATTCGCCGAGGCAATAGCTGCGTGCGCGCGGCTGTAAGTTTCAGGCAGCACGTCGCGCGCTTTTTTTGTTGAAACATTGTAAGGCGGAACCACGACAATCAGCGCACAAGTGGGCGCGGGCAACGTCTGATGCGTCAGGCTTTCCGCGTTGTAGCTCGCGACGATGAGCCCGCCTAAAAGTGCAGGCGCGACATTATCAGGGTGACCTTCAAACGCACATGCGAGGCGCAATTTTTCGTCTGTTGTCAGTCGCAATTGTGCCAGCAAATTGGCGAGTTCAATTCCTGCCACAATCGCAGACGACGAGCTGCCAAGCCCGTGCTCAAGCGGAATGTCAGACGTGACATAAAGAATATGTGGCAAAAGCGTGTTTGAGAGCTTGAGCGCGCTCGCAACGATAAGATTCGTTGCGTCAGACGGAATCGCCGCGCCAAAATCGTGCACGACTTCCCAAACGTCAGACACCGCGCCGATTTCAACGGTCAAATAAAGCGTAAGTGCGAGCCCGAGGCTGTCAAAGCCGCAGCCAAGATTTGCCGAAGTCGCTGGCACGCGGATTTTTCGCCCAGAAAGCGTGCCAAAAAAAGCAGGCTTTTTCTCAACTTCGCCCAGCACGTCGTCAAATCCGAGCTTGGCACTTTCGCCTTGCGCGCTAAAATTCATCATGGCTTAAAACCTCCTGTATCACGGCACGAACGTCTGTTTTATCAATCTGCCGCGTTTGCGTGACGGCGCGTTCTGTCAGCCCTGACAGAGAGCTTGGCGCTTGAACTGCGGGAAGTGTTCGCCCCAGCGCACGCGCGACCGTTTCGTCAAACTTATACGGGGACGCGGTCGCAAGAATCACCGCGTGATGGGGCACGTCCGTCATGGCGCGCTCGTAAGCGACGCTGCCGTAAGCCACGGCCGTATGCGGATCCAGCACATACGCGTGATTTTCGGCAGCGTCGGCAATCAGCGCAGACGTTGCCAAATCATCCAGCGTGTAGCTCACAAATGTTTCTTTCATTTTGCCGAGAATGTCAGCGGGCACCTCGTAACGGCCCGTTTTTTCAAGCGCAGCTTGGGTCTTAAGCACCATTTTTTCCCCACCAAATGCGTGAATGAGCCGCTCAAAATTTGAACTCACAAGAATGTCCATCGACGGTGAATTTGTCACGTGAAACGCGCGGTTGCGGTCATAAATTCCCGTTTCAAAAAAGTCAAAAAGCACGGCATTTTTATTGGTCGCGCAAATCAGCTTGCTTACAGGCAAGCCCATTTTTTTGGCGTAAAATCCGGCGAGAATATTGCCAAAATTTCCCGTGGGAACGCTAAAATCAATGGCTTCGTCAGGCTTTATGCGCCCAGAAGTAGCAAGCGCGCTGTACGCCCAGAAATAATAGACGATTTGGGGCAAAAGCCGCCCGAAATTAATCGAATTTGCGCTGGTGAAAAAAGAGTCGGCCGAAAATTTTTCGACAAATTCTGTGTCCTGAAAAATCGCTTTGACCGCTTGCTGCGCATCGTCAAAATTGCCGCGAAGCGCCACAGCATGGACATTTTCGGCGCTTTGCGTCGTCATTTGCAGGCGCTGAATATCAGAAATGCCCTTAGCGGGATAAAATACAATCACTTCGGTTTGTGCAACCTCCGCAAAGCCTGACATCACGGCGCTTCCTGTGTCGCCTGATGTGGCAGTCAAAATCACCGCGCGCCGTTTTTCGCCGAGCTTTTGCAAACTCGCGCTGAGTAAATGCGGCAAAAGCTGCAAAGCCACGTCTTTGAACGCCGCCGTGTGCCCGTGAAACAGCTCGAGCACGCTTTCGGTCTCTGTCAGCGCTGACAGAGCGGCCGGCAACGCGTCGTCATACGCCGCGTGGACAAAAGCCGCGATTTCGTCCGCCGAAAAATCCGCGTCTAAAAATTTTCCGAGGACAATCTCTGCGATTTCAAAATAGGAGCGCCCTAAAAATTCGTCAGCGCTGATAGCCGGAAAACTGACGGGCACAAAGAGCCCGCCGTCGTCTGACAGCCCTTTGACAATCGCTTCGGCCGCTGTCAGCTGCAACTTTTCATTTCGTGTGCTTGTAAATTTCATAATATTCTCATAATTTCTTTCACGTCAATTTCCGCGCCATCAGTAAGCTCACTTGTGACAAGCTGTAGCTGACGAAGCGCCGCGTCAAGCTGCGCGCGCTCGCATTGCCCAACGGTAAAAATCATCGTCGCACGCGCCGCCGTCGTTTCAGGCTGCACCACGCCCGTGATGAGCACGCCAAATTCGCCCAGCATCGTTGCAATCTTTCCGAGAACGCCGGGCTTGTTTTTGCCAACAAGTCGAATGTAATACTTGTTTTCGCCTTCGCCAAGCGACACAAGCGGCGTACTAGCGAGCTGATTGACATAGCTGTCAAATGCGGCGCCTTTGTCTAGGGCATTTGCAATCTCAATCGCGTCGCCCACCACAGCCGATCCTGTCGGCAAACCGCCTGCGCCCGCGCCGTAAAAAATAAGCTCGCCGACCGCATTGCCGCGCACAAAAACAGCGTTCATCTCGTTGCGCACATTTGCGAGCAAGTGTTTTTTCGGCACCAAAGTCGGACTGACAGAAAATTGCAACTTATTTTCTGACTTTTTAACCGTAGCAAGTAATTTAATCGTGTAGCCAAGTTCGTCCGCCACGGCGATATCGTCCGCCGTAATCGTGTGAATGCCAGCTGTCGGAATGTCACTGACGTCAAGCAACTTTCCAAACGCAATAGCAGCTAGTATCGCGAGCTTATTTGCCGCATCAATGCCAGCCACGTCCGCCGTCGGATCAGCTTCGGCAAATCCGAGCTTTTGCGCCTCAATGAGCGCTTGCTCGTAACTCCAGCCATTTTCAGTCATTTGCGTCAAAATGAAATTCGTCGTGCCGTTGATAATGCCGTTAATTTCTTCAATGTCGTTTGAGTTGAGTGGCGCTTGCAACGCGTCCAAAATCGGAATGCCGCCAGCAACCGCCGCCTCGTAGCGGAACATGACGTGATTTCGGGCGGACGCCGCCATCAGCGCCGCATAATTTGCCACCACGGCCGCTTTATTTGCCGAAATCACATGTTTGCCAGCCGCCATCGCGCGCAGCATAAAGCTTGACGCGGGCTCAATTCCATTTGTCAGCTCAACCACGAGCTTGATTTCGGGCGCGTTCAAAATCGCCTCAAAATCCGTCGTCAAAAGTTCAGGGGCAACCGGATAATTTTTCGTTTTGTCACGCACGAGAACGGCCGCAATTTCAAGCGCCACCCCCGTTTTTACACGGATAATCGCTTGGTTTTGCCGCAAAATCTGGGCGACACCAGCGCCCACCGTGCCGCATCCCAAAAGGGCTATCTGAATTGATTTCATAGGCTTATTATAACGTAAAATGTTGCAAACGATACTATTTGCAACATTTTACCAATGGGAAAGCTAGGAAATGCGCCCTAGCGCTTTTCGTGTGACCATTAGCGACTTGTCGGGTTGCCTTTCGACTTATCGCTTTAGCGATATAGCGAGAAAGGACAGCGTAACTGACAACGTCAGCGAAGATACGGCCATTGCTTTTATCGCATTTTGACTTGAAAATTTTCTGAAAATACTATAAAATCTAGGCTATGAAGAAAGTAGTGAAATTCGGCGGCTCGTCCGTAGCGTCTGCCGATCAGATAAAAAAAATCTTTGACATCGTCCAAATGGACCCCGCGCGTAAATTTGTCATTGTCAGTGCGCCAGGAAAACGCACGCCAGACGACACCAAAGTGACGGATTTACTGATTGCCTATTACAAAGCCTATCAATCAGGAAAATCCGTGCGCGATACGCAAGATGCGATTGTGGCGCGTTATGCTGAGATTTCAGAAGAGCTCGCACTTGATTCGGCTGTCATGCGTGAGATTGCCTATCATATCCACGAGCTTGCAACGCTTGACAAGACGGATACCTTCACGTACGATACGTTTCTTGCTGCGGGTGAAAACAATTGCGCGAAGCTCGTCGCGGCTTTTTTTGCGCAGTCAGGGCTTGACACGCGCTACGTTTCTCCGAAAGACGCGGGTATTCTTGTCAGCGAGGAACCTGGCAATGCGCGCTTACTCCCCGAGTCTTACGAAGCGATAAATTATCTCAATGAATTGCCAGAAACGCTGATTATCCCTGGTTTTTTTGGCGTCACGAAAAAGGATGCCATCTGCACGTTCAGCCGCGGAGGCTCGGATATTTCGGGCTCTATCATTGCGGCGGGCGTGAAAGCCGATCTCTATGAAAATTTCACAGATGTCGACGGCATTTTTGCAGTCAATCCTAAAATAATTCCCCATCCGCAGCCGATTGACGAAGTGACTTTTCGCGAGATGCGCGAGCTTGCATATAGCGGTTTTTCCGTTCTTCATGACGAAGCGCTTGTGCCCGCTTTGCGCGCCAAAATTCCGATTGTTATCAAAAATACAAATAATCCGACGCATCCTGGCACGCGGATTGTTGTTGAGCACACAAAAAATGTCACGCCAGTCGTTGGCATTGCATCAGACGGCGGTTTTTCAACGCTCAATCTGAGCAAATATCTGCTGAACCGAGAAGTCGGTTTCGGTCGAAAAATGCTCTCGGCGTTTGAGGAGCTCGGCGTTCGCTTTGAGCACATGCCAACAGGCATTGACGATATTTCGATTATTATTCGCGATGTCTTTTTGGGCAAGGAAAATGAGCGTGCGATTTTGAATAAACTCGCTGAAACACTGCATCCTGATGTGTTGAATTTTGAGCACCAGTTGTCAATTGTCATGCTGGTGGGCGAAGGTATGCGCGCACATATCGGCGTCACGGCGCGCGCGGCAAAAGCCCTGTCTGACAGCCGCGTCAATATCAAAATGCTCTCGCAAGGCGCGAGCGAATACGCCATTATGTTTGTCGTCAAATCCGTTGACGAAGAAAAAGCCGTCCAAGCACTTTACCACGCATTTTTCTAAAAAATGCGTTCTTTTGACGTAAAAATGAAGTCCATTGACATCTGGGATACTCTCGAAAATTAGGCATACGTTTGTGCTATAATTAAAAGAATGGCAAATCAAATCACGGCAACGGCGCATACAAATATTGCACTGATTAAATATTGGGGCAAGCGCGACGTGGCGCTCAATCTTCCGACGACGTCAAGCCTTTCATTGACGCTCGACAAATTTTATACGACAACGACGGTTCGTTTTGAGCACTCGAAGGCTTCTGATGAGCTGATTTTGAATGGTGCGTCCGCTGACAGCGCGCGCATTCACAGCTTTCTGGAGCTTTTTCGCGGCCAATTTGGTGATTTTCCAGCGGTTGCTGTCACGTCCGAAAATCACGTCCCAACGGCTGCTGGCCTTGCGAGTTCAGCCTCGAGCTTTGCGGCGCTTGCTGCTGCAATGAACGGGCTCTTATCACTTGATTTGGGGCTGACAGACCTCTCGCGTTTGGCACGACGCGGCTCGGGCTCAGCGTCTCGTTCGCTGTTTGGAAATTTTGCCGAATGGCACGCGGGTACAGACGATGCAAGCTCATTTGCTGAGAGCTTTTATGACGACGATATTGGCCTGACGATGATTGCGGCGCACGTGAGTGGCAGCGAAAAGAAAATCAGCTCAACGCTTGGCATGCAGCGCGCGCAAACGTCGCCTCTGTACGGAAAATGGGTCGAGCATTCGGCGCGTCAGCTGACAGACATGAAACGTGCGATTGTGTCAGCTGATAGCGAGCAAATTGGGCTGATTGCGCAAGAAAACGCGCTTTCGATGCACGCACTGAATCGCAGCTGCAGCACGCCGTTTGATTATTTTACAGACGAGACGCGCGCGTTAATCGCTTTTGTGGAAAGCTGCTACAAATCAGGGCTTTTGGCATTTGTGACGCTGGATGCGGGGCCAAACGTGAAAATAATCACAAATGCGCAAGACGCGCAAAAATTGCTCAAAAAATGTCAGGAAAATTTCCCTGAATTGGCGTTTGACGTGTGTCGCGCAGGAGGAGGCGTACAAATTGATTAAACATGAGGTGAGTGTTGGCGTGCCAGGCAAATTGTTTGTTGCGGGCGAATATGCGGTGACGCGGCCCGGCTCGTGGGCCATGGTTGCGGCCATTAAGACGGATTTCACCGTGACTGTCACGGAAACGAGCGGTCTGTCAGCGCTGACAACAAATGTGGATCTGCCGGATTTTTCATTTAGCTTGCAGCAGCTGACGGTGCCGGCTGACAGCGAGTGGGCGTTTGCGCTATCTGCGCTTTGTGAAATGAATTTATTTGCCAAGCAAGAAATCGCGATTCACATCGAGTCGCGGCTCGGTTTTGGCGCGAACAAAAAAGGCTACGGCTCGTCAGCCTCGGTCGTGGTCGGCGTGATTGACGCGGTCAATGCGTTTTTTGAGCTCGGTTTGTCGGAAAATAGGCGCTTCAAAATGGCGGCGAATGCGCACCAAAAAGTGCAGGGCTCGGGCTCAATGGGCGATGTCGCGGCGATTACGGCTGGCGGTGTGATTTTGTATCAGTCGCCAGGCGCGCAGATTATTCCGTTGAATTTTCCGTGGAAAAATATCTATGTCGTGCGCACAGGCGCGGCTGTTAAAACTGGTGAAAAGCTAGCGCTTTCGCTGCCCGATGACTTTTATCAAATGAGCGATGAGATTGTTTTGCGGCTCGCCAAAACGAAAAATTTTGAAGAATTCAAGCGTGACCTAGACGCCAATCAATTTTTGCTCTTGACGAATCTTCCTGAAGGTTACATGACGGACGATTTGGAGCTCGCGATGTCTACCATTCGCGGCTATGACAAGCTTGCAGCGAAAATTTCGGGCAGCGGTTTTGGCGAAAATATCATTGTTTTTGATCATGGCGCAGGAAAAACGGTGCTTCAAGAAGTCAAGTTGAAGCTGGAACTTGCGGGCATGATTTTTGAAAAAGTAGAACTTGCGGAGACAAAATATGAGTAAAGACGCGCATCAACACCGAAAAGACGCGCATTTGTCGCTTGCGCTCAGCTATTGGAAAGAGAAACACGCGATTGAAGATGACGAAGTTGTGCATGCTGAAAATGCCGCGCCCGTCGCGCTTTTTGGGCACACATTTGAGTTTCCGTTTTATATCGAAGCGATGACAGGCGGATCCGCGCGCGGCGATGCGCTAAATTTGCAGCTTGCAGAAATTGCAAAATCGCTCAATCTTGCGCTTGCCGTCGGCTCGCAATCCATTGCACTGCATTATCCAGAGCTAGAAAAAGGCTTTCGCGCCGTACGCGCGGCGACTCCCAAAGGCTTTTTATTTGCCAATATTGGCGCTGGAAGTGAAATGAGCGACGCTCGTCGCGCGGTGGACATGATTGAAGCGAACGCGCTTGAGATTCACATGAATATGTACCAAGAGCTTGGCATGCGCGAGGATGAAGGCGATAGAGATTTTTCAGAATGGCTTGAAACTATTGACCGAATCGCTGCGGATCTTGATGTTCCCGTGATTGCAAAAGAAGTCGGTTTTGGCATGCCGCGCGCACTTTTGGAAGCGCTGCAAGAAACGCACGTCGCGGCGATTAATGTGGGCGGCCGCGGCGGCACGGATTTTGGCTGGATTGAACATCGTCGCAATCCTAACGGCATGGATTTCACTAATTTTGGGCTGACAACGCTCGAAAGTCTTGAAAATGCTCGTCTGTCAGCTATCACAAAGCCGCTCATTGCGACAGGCGGCATTTCATCGCCCGCTGATATTGCGCGTTTTTTGTCAGCTGGTGCCAGCCTCACCTCAGCGGCTGGATTTGTTCTGTCAGCGCTGACAAACACTGGCCTAGAAAAAACAATCGAAACCCTGGCACACTGGAAAAAGAATTTTGTTTAACAAAAAGAAAACAGATGTCAATGAAAAAAATAGTTTGTTTCGGTCGGTTGGAAGGACGAGGGCGTTGCGTGGAATGAAGTGAAAAATTGACTGTTTTGCAAACTTATCAGCCCGTGTGAGCTGATTTTAGCTTTCTGTCAGCTGCGCTTGATATAATCGGGTTATCAAATTAAAAGGAGAGAATCATGACATTTACTTTACCAGAGCTACCTTATGCTTACGAGGCGCTTGAGCCCTACATTGATGCGGAAACGATGCACTTACATCACGACAAGCACCACAACACGTACGTGACAAACTTGAACGCGGCGCTTGACAAGCACCCTGAGCTGGCTGACAAAAGCCTTGAGGAGCTCTTGACGACGCTGTCAGCGCTGCCAGAAGATATTCGCACGGCGGTCAGAAATAATGGCGGCGGGCACCTCAATCACAGTCAATTCTGGAATTGGCTTGCGCCAAATGCGGGCGGCGCGCCAACAGGCGCGATTGCGTCAGCGATTGACGGCGCATTTGGCTCATTTGATGCTTTCAAGGCCGCCTTTAAAACGGCAGCTACAGGGCGTTTTGGCTCTGGCTGGGCCTTTCTTGTCAAAGAGGGCGACACGCTTAAAATTGTGTCCACAGCCAATCAAGACGCACCGATTTCTGACGGTTTGACGCCTGTCCTTGGCCTCGACGTTTGGGAGCACGCTTACTACCTCAGCTATCGCAACGTGCGCCCCGACTACATTGATGCCTTCTGGAATCTCGTCAATTGGGACTATGTCAACGAACTCTACAGCAAATAATGCAAAAATAGAAAGCCCGTCGCGGGCTTTTTTGATACAATAGAGAGATGAAAAATCAGCGTGTTTTGGGTTTGCTGCTTGCGGTAGGCGCCTATATTTCTTGGGGACTTTTGGTCTGGTATTGGCATCTACTCGCGCACGTGCCCTCCACCGAAGTTTTCAGCTACCGCATTGTGTTCACGGTGCTTGCGATGGGGATTTATTTCCTCGTGACGCGTCAAACGAAACGTCTGAAAACAGAGCTCGTCGCTCTTATAGCTGACAAAAAATCACGTGTGTTGTCGCTCGTTGCTAGCCTCTTTCTCGGCGCCAATTGGCTCGTCTTCATCTACTCGGTGTCGATTCATCAGGCCACAGAAGCCTCCATCGCAAATTTCATTATGCCGCTAGTGCAGATTTTGCTCGCATTGATTTTCTTGCACGAGCATTTGGATCGACCCTCGGTGGTGGCAATTGTGCTCGCTTTCATCGGCGTGGCGGTCATGATTGTGCTAAACGGCAGCTTTCCGATTCTGATTGCCGTCATGTCGGTCTGCTTCCCGATTTACGGCCTCTTGAAGAAATTTTATCGGCTATCGTCAGACGTGGCAATGATTCAAGAAAGCCTTGTCTTACTGCCGTTTGTCGTGCTTTACTTGCTATTCTTTACGGGCCATTCATTTTTTGAATACGACTGGGTGACGCAGCTCTTGCTCGCGGCCTCGGGGCCGATTACCGCGGTACCGCTCCTGCTCTTTGCCGAAGCCATCAAACGCGCAAACTTCAGCGTCGTCGGCTTCATTCAATATCTCAATCCCACGATTTCGCTCCTGATTTCCGTCACGGTGCTAGGCGAAGTCATGACGCAAGGCGAATTTTACAGCGTGCTCTTTATTGTCGCTGGCGTTCTGATTTTTATCGTTGGGCAAGTCCTAACCCTGCGCAGACGTATGGTATAAAACACTTCCCGTAACCTACAAGTCAGGAGTGCTCAGACGAAAGCTGCTATGGCGGACTTCCTAGCTTTCTTATTGGCATTCTTTAGAGCGAAATATCGTCGATTTTATATTATGTTATAATAAAATAATGAAATTTACAGAGTTTAGTTTTAAGCCGTTTATTTGCGAGACGCTCCAGACGATTCGTTTTAATGAGCCGACTGAGGTGCAAGAGAAGCTGATTCCGATTGTGCTGCGCGGGCGTGATTTGATTGGGGAATCAAAGACGGGCTCGGGGAAAACGCACACGTTTTTGTTGCCGATTTTTGAGAACTTGGAGCCAACAAAAAATGAAGTTCAGGCGGTTATCACAGCGCCGTCGCGCGAGCTTGCGACGCAAATTTTTGAGGCGGCAAAGGCATTTGTTGCAGCTGACAGCCGCATTCGTGTGTCTAATTTTGTGGGCGGCACGGACAAAGCCCGTCAGCTCAGAAAATTAGAGCAAGGACAGCCGCATATTGTGATTGGCACGCCAGGGCGGATTCTCGATCTTGTCGGCTCTGACAGCCTCAAAATTCATACGGCGGCGACTTTTGTCGTTGACGAAGCGGACATGACGCTTGATATGGGCTTTCTCGCGGACGTTGACAAAATCGCAAGTCGCCTAGGAAATCGCGTGCAAACGCTTGTTTTCAGCGCGACAATTCCGCAAAAGCTTCAGCCGTTTTTGAAAAAATATCTGCACAATCCTGTGACGGAAAAAATCGCAACGAAAACGATTGTTTCTGACACGATTGACAATTGGCTGATTTCGACGAAAGGACAAAATCGCAACGATCAGCTGCTTGCGCTGACAAAGATTTTAAATCCCTACGTCGCGATGATTTTTGCCAATACGAAAGAGCGCGTCAATGAAATCGCTGATTTTCTGCGCAATAATGGCGTGAAAATCGCAAAAATTCACGGCGGAATTGAGCCGCGTGAGCGTAAACGCGTGATGAGCGGCTTGCGAAATTTGGACTATCAATATGTGGTTGCGACAGACATTGCCGCGCGCGGGATTGATATTGAAGGTGTTTCGCACGTGATCAACGACGAAATTCCCAAAGATTTGACCTTTTTCGTGCACCGCGTTGGGCGCACAGGGCGCAATGGCCTCTCCGGCACGGCGATTACGCTTTATGCGCCGTCGGACGACTCGGCCATTGTCGAAATCGAAAAAATGGGTGTCGAGTTTGTTCCTAAAGTCATCAAAAAAGGCGAGATTGTCGATACATACGACCGTGCACGCCGCGAAAAGCGTGCGAAAACAAATGATGGCATGTCTGGCAATGTCAAAGGTCTCCTTGCCAAAGGGAAAAAACACGTCAAGCCAGGCTACAAGCGCAATGCGCGCTGGGTGATGGAAGAAGAAAATAAAAAGCGCCGCCGCGCCGAGAAAACGAAAACTGCGCGCAAAAAACGCGAAGCAAGAAAAGCGAGCAATAGTTAAAATCGGTCTTTGGACTGATTTTTAATTGCAAAAACTGTGAGAAAATAAGACCGTAAAGTTACGGCGAAAACAGGACGCCGTAAAAATGAAAAGGAGATTATCATGGCTGATAACAAAAAAGAACGGATTTTGAAACTGATGCGCGACGGTGTGATTACGCAAGACGAAGCGCTCGAATTGCTTGAAAAAGCAGGCATTAGTGGCGATGGCGTTGGCGAAGAAGCGTTTGATAACGCTGGCTATCGCACGCAAAATGTGGACGCAGGCGAAGCGCTCAAATCGGCATTTTCTGGCCTTGGCGATTCGCTCAAAAACGTTGCCAAATCGATTAAGCGCGGCGTGGACGAAAATGTTGATTTCTCGCAAGGCTTTCCTAAAGTGCGCGCGACGAGCTTTGACATTGAAAAAGACTTAGAGGGCGATTTCAACGCGATTGAGGTCGATCTCTCCCACGTTTTGCTCACGATTCGCCCTGGCGAAAACGCGCATCTCAAAGGTACGTACAAGATTTACGGCGGCATTGACGGCAGTGTTGAGAATTTCCTTGCCACACACACGACGTCTACCGTTTGGCAAGATGTGCTGACGCTGTCAGCTGACAGCAAGCGCGTCGGCGCGAAGTTTGAGCTGTGGCTGCCTGAAAAACAATACGAAGAGCTAAAAATCAACGCTTTGTCAGGAAAAATTGATGTCAAATCTGTCAGCGCTGACAGGATTTCCGTGACGCTTTTGCACGGCGAAGTGCGCTTGGAAGAGCTTACAGCCTCGGAGCTTTCTGTGGACAGCAAAAATGGCAACATTCTCGCGTTGCCCGAGCACGTTAATAAACTCTCGCTGAAGCTTGTCAATGGTACGATTAAATTTGACGGCAGTTTTGAAGAAGCTGACGCGAGTCTGATCAATGGCAGCATTCTTCTGACGCAGCGTGACGCGCGTGCGCGCAAGTTGTCAGCCAGCGTTGCGCACGGTGACGTGAAGCTTTCAGTGCCAGAAAATCTCGGACTTGTTGGACACGCACGCGCTACATTTGGCGGATACAAAACGCGTCTTAATCTGCTTCAAAGCCCCGAATTTGGCAAAAATGGCGGCGCAATTGTCCGAAATGGCGAGGAAACGCTGACCTTTGATCTGGAGACAAAAACGGGCACAATTTGGCTCAAAGACAATACTATTTCAGGAAGTGAGCTTTAATATTGTGCAAAAAAAATTGACAAAATCGGCGTCCAACAAATTGCTGTCAGGCACGCTCGCTGGCATCGGCGAATATCTTGGCTGGACTGACAGCCAGATTACCTTGTTGCGCATCGGTTATGCCGTCCTCTCCGTGTTCTCCGCGGGCTTTCCAGGTGCGTTGCTCTATCTCATTTTGCTGCTTGTCATCCCGTCCGCAAACAAATCAGATTCTGTCAGCGCTGACAAACACGATACAGACGATTATGGCTGGTAACCCAGTCAAATCCAGAGAAAACCTGCACACGCAGGTTTTTGTGTTATAATCTAAGACAAAGACTTACGAAAGGGGCCTTTGCCACAGTTATGTGTAAAATCCTGTTAATTATCCCAGCATATAATGAATCCGAGGGAATTGCCTCTGTTGTACAAACGGTTAAAACATATATTGCCACAAGTCATTACGCGCTTGATTATATTGTCATCAATGACGGCTCGACTGACAAAGAAGAGCAGATCTTGCAAGAAAATGAGATTCAACACATCGAATTAGTCCAAAATTTAGGGTTGACAGGTGCGCTTTTGACGGGTTACCGCTATGCGCTTGAAAATAATTTTGACATTGCCGTTCAATATGACGGCGACGGTCAGCACGATATTCACTCACTTCCCGCTCTTATTGAGCCGCTCCTTACAAATAAAGCAGATTACACCGTCGGCTCCCGCTATACAAGCGACAGTCCGTCTGCTTTTAAATCCAGCGCCGCGCGTCAGGTGGGCATGAAACTTCTCACAACGCTTGTCAAAGCTATTTCGAAAATCGAAATCAAAGACATTACAAGCGGCTACACCGCGGCAAAAAGAGACGTTTTTGAGCGTCTCGTGAAAGGCTATTCCAACCTTCGTCTCGAAGCAGAAACCTATGTCTATCTCAATAAAAAAGGCTTTCGCATCAAAGAAGTCGGCGTTACAATGTTTGAGCGCACAACAGGGAAATCGAGCATCAGTCCGCTTAAAGGCATCGCGTACATGTTTAGCGTCAGCGCAGCCGTCATCTACGTCGCATTATTTCAAAAAGGAGACTAAAAATGACTCTACAACTTAGAATTGTCGCAATTTTTATAGCCCTTGTTTTTCTCTATTATGTTTTTTCTTACGTCAGAAAAGAAAAAGCGGAATTTGGACAAGTCAGAAAATGGTTATTTTTATCAATTATCATGCTTCTAGGCGCCATTTTCTCAAATGTTGGAACTTATGTGGCTCATTTTGTTGGTTTAACCTCTTACGCCTATTTTGTCATTTTCCTTTTGGTGCTCATCTTGCTACTCATCAGCTTTCGCTTTCAGCTCACCCTTATAAAAGCAGAAAAACAAATTTTTATCTTGACGCAAGAAGTCTCTCTCCTCAAGCAAAAAAATCAGGAGAAGTCCGATGATAAAAAATAGTACGATTCTTATCACAGGAGGCGCGGGTTTCATTGGCTCGACACTTGCCAACGCACTCCTTTCAGACAATCAGGTCGTTGTTCTTGACGATTTGTCCATGGGAACTTGGGACAATTTGATTGACTCCCCCAATTTAACAAAAATTGAAGGCTCTGTCACCAACCACTCTCTCCTCTGGCAACTCGTTCATGAGCATGCGTTTGACTATATTTTTCATCTCGCAGCCATTGCCTCGGTGGCAGATTCCATTGCCCGCCCCGTTGAGACTCACGCCGTCAATTATGACAGCACCCTTCAACTCCTCGAAATAATTCGCCAAAGCCAAAAGCCGCTCAAACGTTTTATCTTTTCATCAAGCGCTGCAGTTTACGGCAACGCCCCCGAATTTCCGAAAAAAGAAACTTCCTCTATCAAGCCGTTGTCTCCGTATGCCGTTGACAAATTTGCGTCCGAGCGCATGTGTGCCATTTATAATGAGCTTTACAAAATACCCACAACAATGGCGCGCTTTTTTAATGTCTATGGCCCCGCTCAGAATCCAGCATCTCCCTATTCGGGTTTCATTTCGATTTTGGTGGATAAGTTAAAAAGCAATCAGGAGCTAACCATTTATGGCGATGGCAATCAGTCACGCGATTTTGTGTATGTCGATGATGTTGTTGCTGCTCTTTTATTACTTGCCGTATCAGAAACCTCTCGCGGCCAAGTTTACAATGTCGGAACAGGCATTGCAACAACGCTAAATGACTTGGTTCATGTAGCAGAAGAAATTTCACACAGAAAAGCAAGTGTAAAATTTAAAGCTGCTCGCTCAGGAGATATCAAGGACTCTTTAAGTGATATTTCTGAGCTCAAAGCATTAAACTTTCAGCCGCGTCAAACGATAGAAAATGGGATGGCAAATTATTTAAACCATGAGCGACTCATATAAAAAAACACTTACTTTCTTTTCAGGCTATTCTCTTCCGCATGTTGGAGGCGTTGAGGGTTACACCGACCGATTAGCGCGGGAATTAACCAAAGACGGCATCCAAGTCATCTGTGTTTCGAGCGCGGTAGACCACAGCCCTGGAAAAGAGAGAGATGAGCTCGGAATCATTCACTATTATCTTCCCGTTTACGAGAAAATTAGCAACCGTTATCCTGTCTTTAAGAAAAACAAGCTCTATCGCTCTCTCGTCAATCAGCTTCACAATGAAAAAATCGATGCGCTTATTTGTAATGCCCGCTTTTACCCAACCACCCTTCTCGGTGTAAAAATGGGAAAAAAGTTGAATCGACAAGTTTTTGTAGTTGAGCACGGCTCAGCTCCTTTGACTCTTTCGCACCCTATTCTCGATCTTCCGTTGCATGCTGTTGAAAATTGTTTTACCCAAAAAATCAAACGCTACCCAGTCAACTTTTATGTAGTTTCAAAAGCAGCCCAAAGGCATCTTGAAAAAGATTTAAAGTTGTCTGTTTCAGGTATTTGGCACAATAATGTCACGCTAGCACAAAACGCAACGCGACAGCTCTCAAACGACACGTTAAAAATCGCCTATGTTGGTCGCGTGATAAAGCCAAAGGGCGTTGAACTTTTATTGCAGGCTTTTAACATGCTGTCAGAACCGTTGAAACAAAAGACAGATTTACAAATCATTGGGACAGGTTCAGATTTCGGAGAACTGTCCAAAATCTACCAATCGGCTAACATTCATTTCATTGGAAGATTGAAACAACACGAGATACAAGCGCGTTATCAGAGGATCGATATTGTCGTAGTTCCGACAATTGATTACCCTGAAGGGCTGAACAGCGTTGTGCTCGAGGCGGGCGCGGCTGGTTGTTGCGTTATTGCAACAGCGGTTCCGGGTATTGAGGAGATTATTGAGAGTGGAAAAGACGGGCTTTTGGTTGAAAAAGGGAACGTTTTGGAATTGAAAGAAAAACTTCAGGAAGCTCTTAAAAATCAAGCGCTTAGAGAAAGTTTGGGAATAAATCTCCAGAAGAAAGTAAGCGAAAAATATTCAACAGAATCTGTCGCAAAGGTTATTCTAAAAGATATATTTGGAGCAAAAAATGAAGAAAAATAAGGATGAAAAAATAGATTTTGTCGTTACCTATCTTGATGGGACAGACCCTGACTGGCTTAAAGAAAAAGCTAAATACAGCCATGAAAGTGATGATTTATTAGGCAATGATGAAGCTCGCTTTCGCAATATGGATAATTTTGAGTATTGGTTCAGAGCAGTCGAGCGTTACGCGCCGTGGGTCAACAAGATTCATGTTGTAACTTATGGGCACCTCCCGAGCTGGCTTAATACCGCTCATCCCAAGCTGCAGATTGTCAAACATACAGATTACATGGCTCAAAACTACCTGCCAACATTCAACAGCAACGCACTTGAGATAAATATGGACAAAATCCCCGATTTATCCGAGAGATTTGTGAATTTCAATGATGACCTTTTCTTAAATGCACCCGTTTCTCCCGATGATTTTTTTAAGCAAGATCTCCCCGTTCTACAGAGTATGGCAACGCCTATTTTGCCGAGCGAGGCCTTCAATGTTATTTTGTTTAACAATATTCTAGCACTCAACGAACTTCCAACGGATAAAAAAAAGCTGTTTCAACTCAAAAATTATTCCCTCAGAAATGGACTGTTTGTAGTTGCAGCCAATCTCTTAATGGTGCCTATTTTTTTATACATGAAGAAATTTTTAGGCTATCGTCCTGATCATCTTGCGCAACCTTTTACAAAAAAGATTGTGAGAGAATTAAGAGAGTTAGCGCCGCAGTATTTTGAGGCGATTTCAGAAAGTCGGTTTCGCGACCTTGACTTACCCAATATCTGGTTTGTACTGGATTATATGCGTGCGACGGGTCAATTTGTTCCTCATAATTCCTTTAAATTTGGTCAATTAATTCAAATGGCTCCAAAAACCAATTATACAAAGTTGTTTGCTTCACGCTTGAAAATACTTTGTATCAACGATGGTTCCAGTCAAACGCTCCCTGATTTTAAGGGTGAAAAAGAAAGACTCAATCACGCATTGCAGGAAAAATTTCCTCAAAAAAGTGAGTTTGAAAAATGAAAAAACTCTTATTTGTTGTCCCGACTTGGAATTTGGGCGGGACTGAAAAGGTAAATGTAGCAGTTGCTGAAGCACTTTCAAAAAATTATGCAGTCGATCTAGTGACACTCTCCACGCCTGACAAAAGTCTTTTTCATTCTTCTGTAAATCTTGAAGGTAAATCAACTGCGCAATATCAGTGGTTTTTACGACTGGCGGGTCTTAGCGGTTTGCTGAAGCTTAAAGCCATGGTTCGTTTTTTTATTCAGCGGCAAAGCAAATTTGTAGAACAAAAAATTTCAAAAACGACGTACGATACCGTTATTTTTAGTGGGCCTGCTATTTTGCTGATTCCATTTATAAAAAATCGTGGGAAAACAAAGCTCATTGCTTGGTGCCACAACAGTGCAACGCGTTATCTTGGCGGTTATTTTAGGTACACAACAGAATTTTTGACAGACGGATTGTGTCAGGCAGATAAAGTCATTTGCTTGACTTCGCAAGATATGACGGCCTTTTCCCGATTTAATGCCAACATCTCTGTCCTCCATAATCCAATAACGATAAAGGCCGATAAGGTCTCCGATCTGGTTGCACCTGTTATTTCCTGGACGGGACGACTGGATAATCCTCACAAAGGACTTGATTATCTTGCTGAGATTGCTTCCTTACTTCCTGAGGGGTGGCGAATTTCTGTCGCTGGAAAAGGTAATTTGCCCCTCTTTCGTAAATGGGTGCGTAGATTTAAAGTGGAGGATAAAATCAGTTACCGTGGAAGCTTGACGGGAGAAGCGTTGAAAAAACATTACGGAGAAAGTTCGATTTATCTCATGACATCAAGGTGGGAAGGTCTTCCACTGGTACTCATTGAAGCCATGAGTTTTGGTCTTCCAATCGTTGCGTTTGAGCAGAGCGGAAGCTCTGAGGTTCTTGAAAACGGTGATTATGGATTGCTTGCACCAAATGGAGATGTCCATGCACTTTTTTGCCAACTAAAAAAACTAATCGAAGATTCAAAAATGCGCGCGCTTTACCAGCAGAAATCATTACAACGGGTTAAAGACTTTGAGATGCACCAGATTATTCAAGAATGGGACAGGCTTTTAAATGAGGATTAAACGGTATTTTGGATTTGTTTATCAAACAAATCATCACGCGGGAAGCAAGGCAAAAGAGGACGCAAATCGCATTTTTGAGAAAAATGGCTACAAAAAAATCAATCTTGTTCCGCCAAAAATAAAAAATCTTCGAGTTGTTGAGCTCTGTTACATCTTTTTTGCCCTGTTCAAGCTCCCGTTTATCAAAAATAGTGATTTTATTCTCAATTTTCCGGCTGAACATTTTGGTGAAGCTTTTATCTATGAGAAGCTTTTTAAGCAGAAAGAGAAGAAAAATTTAAACGTCATTTTTTTAATTCATGATATTGAAGAGTTACGTGGCGGCGAGCGAGCGCTGGGAAAAAAGGGGTGTGTGCCTTACTTTCATAGCTTAAAAGCTCTGTTTCTGGCAGATGCTGTGATTGCTCATACGAGCAAAATGAAAACTTGGTTGGTTGAGAAAGGCTTTGATTCCCAGAAAATCAGCGTTTTAGAGATTTTTGATTATCTTTTTTCAACGCCTCGGCTAGGGGGCCATTTTGGGAATGAAGTGATTGTGGCGGGAAATCTTTCACCTGAAAAAGTCGGATTTTTAGAAACATTGCCTGAAAATCAGGCAATCAACTACAAGCTGTATGGGCCAAATTTTAACGCGGAAAAGTCAGCGGGCACGCAGTTACATTACATGGGGAGTTTTTCTCCAGATGAAATTCCTGAGAAAATTTCAGGCTCGTTTGGCTTGATTTGGGACTCTGAAACGGCAGAAGGTGGGCACGGAGAAAATGGGCATTATCAGCGCTATAACAGTCCGCACAAAGCTTCTTTATACCTTGTCGCAGGTTTTCCAATTATCATTTGGAGAGAAGCGGCACTTGACGACTTTGTTGAGCGTGAAGGGATTGGATTTTCCATTAACCATTTGGGAGAGCTTGATGAGAAAATCCAAGCGCTGACAAAAGAAGACTATGAGATGATGCAAAGAAATGTTTGGCGCGTTGCTTCAAAGCTATCTCAGGGTGCTTATCTTTCGGCTGCTTTGGAACTTCTTTGAGTTCTGTTGAATAATCCACCGTTATGGTATAATATCCTGTAATGAAGTTGCTCAAGAATATGGCCTATAACTCATTTTACCAAGTTTTATTGGTTATTTTGCCGTTGATAACAGCCCCTTATATTTCAAGAGTTTTAGGAGCTGACAATATCGGCATCAATGCGATTGTTTCTTCAGTCAACACTTATTTTGTTTTGTTATGTGGTTTAGGCATTAATTTATACGGAAATAGAGAAATCGCGTATCATCAAAATAATAAAGAAGAGCGCAGTAAAATTTTTTATGAATTGCTCGTTCTAAAGGCCATTATGTTTTTTATTTCGGGCACCTTATTTCTTATCATGGTGTCGCTTCAAAGAAAATGGCAGATTTTTTACCTCGTTCAGGGTTTAAGTATCGTCAATGTGTTTTTTGATGTTTCGTGGTTTTTCATGGGGCTTGAAAAATATAAAATTATCGTTTTGAGAAATACGGCCATCCAAATTTTGATGCTTGTTTGTATTTTTATTTTCGTGAAGCAGCCAGGTGATTTGGTGAAGTATATTTTTCTTCTGGCAGGTGCGCCTCTTTTAGGAAGTTTGAGTATTTGGCCCTTGTTACGGCGCGAACTTGTCCCAGCGGTATGGCCTAAATTTTCTAATATTTGGCAGCATTTTAAGCTGACAGCTGTCTTATTTTTGCCGCAAGTTGCGATTTCAGTCTATGTGACGACGAATAAAACCATATTGGGGGCTTTGTCAGGCGTCACACAAACGGGTTATTTTTATCAAAGTTATGTGATTGTCAGTACAACTTTGGGGCTGATTGGCGGTCTCAATAGTGCCCTTTTGCCGCATTTGGCAAATCTGTTTTCCGAGCAAGAACACGCGAAAATCGAGGCATTGACCCAAAAAATAATGCAAGTCAATCTGGCATTTTCAATTCTCTTAGCGTCGGGAATTATTGGAGTTTCAAGTACATTTGCTGTCTTCTTTTTTGGGTCGTCGTTTCAAGAAGCGGGAAAATTGCTTCTTATTTTCCCTGTCAATATCGTTATCATTTCTATATCAAGCGTTATAGGCTCGCAGTTTTTACTTGCGACGAAGAAAAATAAAGAATTTGCATTCTCTGTATTTTTGGGATTATTTGTCAGTATTCCGCTTAATTTTATATTTATTTCGAGCTTTGATGCGTTGGGCGCTGTGATTGCGCTGATAGCGACGGAGCTTTCTGTCACGCTTTCTCAACTTTTTTTTGTTCGTAAGGCATTTCATCTGCGTCAGCTGCTGGCTGGTTTTTGGAAATATGTGCTCGCGGGCGCTTGTACAGTCAGTGTGTTGCTTTATCTAAATACCACGATAAGCCCGAGCCTTGTCGACTATCTTTTTCAGGCGATTGTGGGCTGTGCTGTGTATGTTGGTTTGATTTTTGTGCTAAGAGCACCTTTTATACAAGTCATGCGGCCCTTTATCGGGGAGTATATGGGACATTTAAAGAGGAGATGAGCGGTTTATATGTTAGAAATAAAGTACCAATAATGAATTTATTGGGGAGAAATAGAGGAAAGTTAAAAGTTGCAAGTCAGATTGTCACAGCCCTGGTGATTATCTGGATTTTTTGGCTTTATGTCAGTTCTTTTAAAACATCCCCTTTGTACAATGACGATATCTGGTTCAATGAAACTCAGAAGATGTTTGACGGTAATGTGCTCAATTATGTCAGTTATCGTTTGACGCATTGGAGTGCGCGTTTTGTTGCTGAAGGGTTAATGTTTTTTATGCCGCATCAGATTTTGCTTTGGAAGTGGTTGATGACGCTGTCGTTTTCTGCCGCGGCGATTGCTCCTGCTTATTGGTTCAAGACACGATTGCCGCAAAGCGTCTTGATGCTTGCTACGACCAGCTTAATTTTACTTTTTCCAATGGGTTTTTATTTGTCAAGTGGCGTTTTGAATGCGACCGTTAATTATATTGTGCCGCTTGGCACGTTTATGCTTGCATGGCTCCCGCTCGTGCGCGGGGCGCAAAATCTGGCAACGCCGCGCGCTGTTTCTATTGGCTCTTTCGTTTTAGGGATTCCTCTCTTAAACATTGGCTCAAATTCGGAGCAATTGTCGGTTGTCTCGGTTTTCTTATCGGCTTTTTTATTTGGCATTATTTTGTTTACGCGTCGTCACGGATGGATCATTCCGATTATCGCTTACAGCGTTATTTCTGTTGGCTCTATGTTGTTTATCTTATTGAACCCAGGTCAAGCGTTTCGGATGCAGTCAGAAATCAAATCGTGGTATCCTGGTTTTGCTGATTTGCAGACGGGCGATAAGATTCAGCAAGGGTTTTCATTTCTGTCGTATTCTGTTTGGCAAGCGGGTTATCTGATTCCGACACTGTGCGTGGTTATTTTGTTTGTACTGTCGATTGCTAGGGGCAAACTTTGGGCGTGTCTCTTGTTAGCTTATCCTGTTTATAGGGTCATTTTTGGGGGAGCACAAGGGCCTCTTCTTAATGCGACGGGCTCGAATTTACAGAGTGTTGAAAGGCAGCTGTTGCAATCGAATCAAAATCTCTTGGCAATGAGTCTTTTTGTGTGTTTGATTTTAGGAGTAATACTTTTAACAAAGTCTATTATACCTGTGTTCATTGGCGGTACGGGAATTGTATTAGGCACGATTATTGGATTTTCACCAACGGTTGTTGCTTCTGGTGGGAGAAGTATTATTTATCCTTTTTTCAGCTTGATTTTGCTCGTGATTTATTCTCTTTCTCGGGGCGTTGTAACTGAAAAAGTGGGCGTGCTCATGCGTGAAAGTGTTGGTTTCTTGTTTGGTATAACCGATTCAAAGGCATCTCCAGCAAGACACGCGCGGCAAACGCTTGAAGCGGAGCCGATTGCCCACGAAAATGTGCATTCTGAGAATGTGTGGCAAGCTGATTTAGTGAATGAAAGTGAGCGGGCGCCAATTGTTTCGCACGCTCAACAGGCGTTCGCAGAAGTCGTCAGCGCGAAAAGTTCAGAAAGAAAATACTACAGTGACAGCATTTCTGAAAGTGTCTACCGGTTTTACTCGGCCAGTCATTCGTTTAGCGACTACGTCTATGAGAGTTTGATGGTATCAAGCAGGCGTTCAGAATTTGTGAGTACGAGTGAGTCGTTGCTTGAGCGAATGGCTGAAAACAATCGTTCTTCTGAGAGTTTGAGCGAGTCTGAAAGCCTTAGAAACTCAGGCGCATTGAGCTTATACGCCAGCATGAGCGAAGCCACGCATTCTGCTCAGGAGTCTGAGCATCAGGCGCGCGAAAGCCAGCAGAAAATGAAAGCTTGGTCTGTTGTTACTTCTGAAAGCGAAAATAGCGCGATTTCAGATGCCGTGTCACTTGGCGTTTTGAGTGAAAGCAGAGAAAATGAACGTTCCAAAAATTCTGGCTTTGCGGTTCCATTTGGCGCGATAACGCTGGACGCAATAAAGAAAAACAAGAAAAGAAAATGACTCTGTTTCGCTTGTCACCAGAAAAAGGGTTTGTCAGCGCTGACAAATAAGTGGTTCTAATCGTTGTCAGCTTGCGGTTTGTGATATAATAGGGCGATGTGTATTCTCGAAGTTAGAAATGTAAGATTCAAATATGATAAAGAATCGGAGAAGAACACGCTTGATGGCGTGTCTTTTGCCGTGGCGCGCGGGGAATGGGTGTCGATTGTCGGGAAAAATGGCTCAGGGAAATCAACGACTGCGCGCGTGATAGATGGGCTGATGGAGCACTTTGACGGGGAAGTGAGGATTGACGGAGAATTGCTCGCGGCTGATAATGTGTGGACGCTGCGCCGGAAAATCGGAATGGTTTTTCAGAATCCTGACAATCAGTTTGTCGGGAGCACGGTTGAGGACGATGTCGCGTTTGGTCTGGAAAATCAGGGGATTGCGCGCGACGAAATGATTCGCCGTGTGGATGAGGCGCTTGAATTTGTTGGGATGCAGGCGTTTAAAACGCGTGAGCCCGCGCGTTTGTCGGGCGGTCAGAAGCAACGCGTCGCGCTTGCCGGCATTATCGCGCTGCGACCTGAGATTATGATTCTTGATGAAGCAACGTCAATGCTTGATCCGACGGGGCGTGCAGAGATTATGCGCGTGATTCGTGAGGTCAAAAAGAAGTTTAATTTGACGGTTTTGTCTATCACGCATGACCTTGAAGAAGCTGCAAGCGCTGACAGGATTTTTGTCATGGCTGACGGAAAAATTATACGGGAAGCCGCGCCTGCTGCGCTTTTTGCGTCGACTGACGACATGATAGAAATCGGTTTGGACGCGCCTTTTTCGTCAAATTTGATGCGTGATTTGCGCGCGGCGGGCTTTTCATTGCCGGCAGGCTATTTAACCGAAGAAGAACTGATAGAATGGTGGGTGGCACGTGATTCGATTTAACCATGTAGATTTCGCCTACCAGCCGAACACGCCGTTTGCAAGTCAAGCGCTTTTTGATATTTTGCTTGACATCAAAGAAGGCAGTTACACGGCGCTGATCGGGCATACGGGCAGCGGCAAATCAACGATTATTCAGCACTTGAATGGGCTTTTGCAGCCGACGGCGGGCGAAGTGGTTGTGGGCGATATTGTGATTCGCACAGACAGCAAGCAAAAAGAAATCAAGCCCGTCCGCAAGCGTGTGGGCGTCGTTTTCCAGTTTCCAGAGGCGCAATTATTTGACGAGACGGTGCTCAAAGATGTCGCTTTTGGGCCACAAAATTTTGGCATTTCTGAGGAAGAAGCGCGCGTCACGGCACGCGAGAAATTGTCACTTGTCGGTCTCCCCGAAGAATTTTGGGAAAAATCGCCGTTTGAGCTTTCAGGCGGGCAAATGCGTCGCGTGGCGATTGCGGGCATTCTCGCGATGCAGCCCGAAGTTTTGGTGCTTGATGAGCCCACGGCAGGGCTCGATCCCAAGGCGCGCCTTGAAATGATGCAGCTTTTCTCAAAAATTCATGCGCGCGGCACGACGCTTGTTCTCGTCACGCACAATATGGACGATGTGGCGGATTATGCAGACTTTGTTTATGTCGTTGAAAAAGGTCAGCTGATAAAATCGGGCGTTCCGAGCGCTGTTTTTCAAGAGGTTGCTTTCCTAAAAGCGCATCAATTGGGCATTCCGAAAGCCACCGAATTTGCGTCAGCGCTGACAGAAGCGTCAGGTGGCTCTGTCAGCTTTGACAAACTTCCGATTACGCGCGCGGAGCTCGTGACGCAGCTCATCGCGCTGAAAGGAGGGCGTTAAGATGCAAAATATGCTGATGGGCCGCTATATTCCAGGCGATTCGTTGCTGCACCGCATGGATCCGCGCGCAAAACTCCTCGTGATGATTGCGTTTGTCTTCGTGATTTTTCTGGCAACTGACTGGGTCGGCTACGCATTGCTGATTGCGTATACATTTCTGGGCGTTTTGCTCTCGAAAATTCGCATGACTTATTTTTTGAGAGGGCTCAGACCGATGATTGGCTTGATTCTCTTCACGGTGCTTTTTCAAATGCTATTTACGCCTGGAACGCCTGTGCTCTGGCATTTCTGGATTTTAACTGTTTCCAGGTCTTCGATTATCAATGCCATTTACATTTTCTTTCGTTTTGTCTTGATTATTTTCATGTCAACGCTCTTAACGCTGACAACCCCGCCTCTGACGCTTGCGGACGGCATTGAGACAGGCCTTGCGCCGCTCAAAAAAATCAAAGTTCCTGTGCACGAGCTCGGGCTGATGCTCTCTATCAGCTTACGCTTTATTCCAACGCTGATGGACGACACGACAATGATTATGAATGCGCAAAAAGCGCGTGGGATGGATTTCGGCGAAGGCAATTTGATTCAAAAAATTCGATCGGTCATCCCGATTTTGATTCCGCTGTTTGTCAGTTCGTTCAGACGTGCGGACGATCTCGCGATTGCCATGGAATCTCGCGGCTACCAAGGCGGCGACGGCCGCACGCGCTATCGCCTCCTCAAATGGAAAAAACGAGATACATTATTAGTTCTAAGCCTCGTCGTTGTTGCCGCAGCACTTATTGCTTGGCAATATGTGTGAGAAAGGTTTGAAAGGAGTAAATTTATGATTACAGACATGACCATCATGCTCTATGTCAAAAATGTGGACGCTTCAAGCAAGTTTTGGCAGGCATTGGGCTTTGAAGAAGCCATGCGCGAAGATCTGGGCGGAACGGAAACGTCGCTGCTTATGTACGGAGAAACGGGCGCTGCGCTTCAGCTTTACGACATTGATTTCATTCGCCAAACGCAGCCAGATCAGGCAGAGAAAAAACCTGTTTTGCTTTTTAGCGCGAGCGTCATTGATGAGCTGTACGAAAAGGCAAAAGCTGTGGCTCCTGAGGTGAGCGATTTGATGCCTTACGGCGATCAGTATGTGTTTGTCTTCGCGGATTTGGATGGCAATCAATTTACGCTGATGGGAGAAAAAGTTGATGTGCCGGATACACCAGAAAATATGGCCGCATTTGATGACCATGTTGCTGGACTTTTTCCGCTCAAATTTGAGGACGTTGAATCGCTGCTTGAGCCGGCCGTTATTTTCTTTGGGCGTCGAACGTGCCCGTGGTCGCGTCACATGGCGCAACAATTTCCAGAGCTCAAAACGCCGCTGTATTTTGTAAATACAGAAGGCAGCGACGCGGCGCATCCGATTCGTGAGAAGTACGGGGTTAAAACGGTGCCGACGCTGATTAAGCGCGCCTCAAACGGTATGTATGTCAAATATAATGCACAAAAAATGACGTTAAAACAGTTTTTGCACGAGAAATAAGGCAGTTGGTATGATTGTCAATGCGGGCAAAATTTGATAAAATATAATAAATTCAATTTCAGAAGGAAGCAGTATGAATTACTTTTTAAACGAAAATATTTTCACGCTCAATTCAGGGACCGAGTTCTCAGCCTTAAAACGCCTTGAGCTTTTTAAGGCGCACGGGATTCCCGCAAAAATCCTCACGCGCAATTATTCGTCGCAACTCAGAGGAGACGCGGGACGCGTGGGGCTTCTGCAGACAGATGTGATGAACATGTACGACTTTTTTCAGGAAACTGTCGAGGTGCCCGAGGCGGACATTGATGTGCGCTATGCCGAAGCGATTGACAAAAATACCTATCATATCGAGGGTATCGATGCCAATCGTTCAGTCGTAAGGCATGCGGGCAAAGTTATTGCCGAAGTGCAGATTGCGCCTGCCACGGTTGGCATTGTCGGCAGTATTGACTATTACAATGATCTGATGGGCATTTCAGCGAAAGATATTTGGGATCGTCGTGGGTTCAAATCATCGACGCAGTATTTTCATCCAGATGGCACGCCCGGCGCGCAGCTTTTCTTTGACCGCACAGGTAAGCCGCGCCTTGAAATTGCGCGCATGAATGTGAACGGGCAAGTATTGCCGTCAATGTATAAAGTTTTGGATTACAAAGGGAAAAGCTGGCAATTTGACAGCGAGGATCAGCTGTTTGTTTTCTTTCTCAACGAGCTTGCAGCTCGGGAAGACGCTGTTTTCATCAATGATCGCCCGTCGCTTGCGCCCGCGTTTTCAATGGTTCAAGGCGCTCGCGGCAAATGGCAATTTCTTCACGCCACGCATGCAGCAAATGGCGCGCCAAAGCAAGTCGCGCCTTACATGAAGCCTATTTTTGATTCACTGGCCGTTCATTTTGACGGCGTTTTGGTGCCGACTGAGGCGCAACAGGCAGATATTTATGCGCTCGGCAGCAAATTTAAAAATGTGCTTGTGGTGCCTGATACGTTTTCTGAGGTAGACAAACCTGTCAGCGCTGACAAACGCACGCCTGACAAGCTTGTTTATCTTGGACGAATGGCGGATGACAAAAATACGAGCGAAGTCATCAAGATTTTTGCAAAAATTCATCAAAAACGTCCGAATGCACGCCTGAAATTCTTGGGCTATGCGTCGCCAGCTGACAGCCAACAAAAAATCGAAGAACTGGCGACCAAAGAAAAGGTGCGTGATTTCATTGAATTTGCAGGCTATGTCAATCCAGCCGTTTACAAGGCAGAGCTCGAGAGTGCTGCGCTTGCGCTTTCAACGTCTGTCGGCGAAGCGTTCGGTATGACGGTTCTTGACGCACTTTCGGCAGGCGTTCCTGTTGTTGCTTACGATGTTAAATATGGCTTGCGTGAGCAAATTGAAAATGGTGTAAATGGTGCTCTCGTGCAATTGGGCGCGTCTCAAAAAGCAGCCGACGCCGCACTTGCCATTTTAGACGATTTGGCGCATTATTCGACAGGCGCTTACGAGAAAGCGAAAACATTTGACGCGGACAATGCGTGGGAAAAATGGCAAGCCGCGCACGCATTTGCAGGAAATCTCTTTGTAGATTAAGGAGCCACTATGAACTTTTTTATCAATTCGTCGTTTAACGAAAAAAATTCAGGAATTGAGCACGCACAGCTTAAGCGTGCAGAACTTTTCCGTGACAACAATGAGCCGTTTAAGCTCGTCTTTCGCGAGTGGAATCCGCGCCTGCATTTTTGGCTGAATAAAGTGGGCGTGAGCCCCTCAGAAACGCTTGCTATGTTTGATTATTTCCAAAAAACAGAGCAAGTTGAAGACAAAATCGTGCGCGTCGTAGACCTTGATTTTTCTTATCCCAACGTGATTTACAGCAAAAATGAGCAAGAAAAATTGTATCAAGTGCTGCGAAAAGTGGGCGAGCGCGATGTCTTTTTGGCACGTGTGCGCTGGTTTACGGAAGATGAACATGAGCGCGTGTCAATGGTCGAGAAGTTTGATGGCTTTGGCAATCTTTACCGCGTGGATCATTACGATTTTCGTGGCTTTATGACGCTGTCGCAATTTTACACACCAGACAACAAAATCGGCTCAGAAATTTGGTGGGATATTGACGGAAAGCCCGTGCTTGAGACGTACAACCGCTTTTACAACAATGGAAAATATGACAAAGCGGGCTGGCGGCTGATAGAAGACCAAGCGGTTTATACGTTTTCTACCATAGAAGAGCTGACGCTGCATTTCCTCAATCGTATCAACGCGGATTATTGGGATGACAAGAAGCTGAGCGTTTTTGTACTGGATCGTTCGCACCTTGCGGATTGGGCAGTGACCGTGATGGAGCGTCCGATTTACAGTGTTTATCATTTGCACAATTCGCACGCGGGCGATGCACAAGACACGATGCATTCCGTCATGAATAATTTCTATGAATATGGGCTGACAAATGCCAATCGTTATGATGCCATCGTTTCTGCGACAGAGAAGCAAACACAAGATGTCAAGGCGCGATTTGCACCTCAAACAAAAATGTTTACCATTCCTGTTGGCGTCATTCCAAATGCTGTTTTTGAAGAAGAGCGCTTGCCGATGTCAGCGCGCAAGCAACACAGCGTGCTCGTTACCGCGCGTGTCGCGCCTGAAAAACGCATTGGCGAGATTGCAATGGCGGTCGGGATTGCGAAAAAAGAAATTCCTGACATTAATTTGACGATTTACGGTTATGTGGATCACCGTGACAATGATATTGCCATGAAGAAAATTAATGAAGCGATTGAAAAATACGGCCTCAAAGACGCGATTGAGCAGCATGATTACACGGCAAATCCAGGCGACGTTCAGGCCAATCACCAGATTTATGCGCTTGCTTCTATTATGGAAGGTTTCAATTTGTCGATGATGGAGGCGTATTCGCACGGTATGGTTGGCGTGACGTGGGACGTGAATTACGGGCCGAACGAGCTGACGGTTGACGGCGAAAATGGCTATATCATTCCTTACGGAAAAAATACGGCGGAGATTGAGCCGCTGATTGAGAAGATGGCGGCGTATTTCGTGGAACTTTTCAAGGACGCTGACAAGCTGCAAGCGATGTCTGACAAGTCTTACGAGCTGTCAGAGCGTTATTCGGAGAAAAATGTCTGGAAAGCGTGGCGGCAATTGCTTGATGACGCCAAGAAAAAAGCGATTCACTACACGCCTGACGTGACCGAAGGTCTTGGCAACCAAATGCCTCAAAAATAAATTCTGTCAGCGCTGACAGAAATAGAAAATTAAAAAATTCCGAACGGCAGCATGGCTAATCGGATTTTTTAGTTGTCAGCATGCGGATTTCGCCTCTTTTAAAGGAAATTGAACAAAATAAAAGGAAATGTACAAAAACGCTTTAGTTACTTTTAACATAAAAGTAACTTAAAAGTGTTGACATTAATTTTAAAAGGTGTTAAAATTGACTTCGTAAAGTTTATTTGTAAACATCACAAAAAGGAGAGTTTATGGTTAACAAAAATGAAAACCAGACAAAAAACGCCAATTTCCGTTCATGGAAATCGGGTAAAAGCTGGCTCTACGCATCTGCGTTAGTAGCAGCTGTTGCCGGTGGCGCAGCACTTTCAACAGTCACAGCGAATGCTGATGGTCAAATTTTGTCACAACAAACTGCAGCTGCAGGGGACGCCAATGTTGTCGGAACGAACAATACCGCAACGGGTAGCCTCGGATCAGACGCAGCCGCAGGTACGGATAATGCATCTTATGCCAACTCAGTAGCAGCTTCAAACAATGCTATTTCTGATTCTGTCAACACGTCCCTCACGTCAGAAGCACTTTTGCAAGACGGCACGACCCTCAGCAACGGGACAGCTGAGACAAACAATACAGAAAACACGAACGGCTCTTACGCGGTTAATGCAACTGTATCAAACACAGTTGATTCATCAACTGCAGCGCAATGGAACCTCAGCACGACAAGCTCAACATTGCTCAACAGCAATGGCGCTATTCAAGCGGGTTCTGGTGCTACATCATCTGCAGCGTTTGACGTTAAACAGATTAACTCACTTACAGGCACGCTTCTTGAAACAACAGGCAATGGCTATCAATGGACAGTTCAAGCTCCTGGCGATTTGACAACGGCTGGTCTTTCGATTGCAAGTGTTGCAGTCACGTATCAAGCAGCTAAAGATGGCGGCGGAAATGTTGTTGTCAACCAAGGCGAAGCGGCAGCCCAAACAGCAGGCGGCTCATTCATCGTCTTGAATGAAAACACACCAACATTGACAAGCTCTAGCTTTGCATCAACGAGCGAGGTAGCATCTGCTTACAGCTCAATGATCTCAGCTGCTTCATCTTACAGCGTTCAGATTGCAGGTCTCTCAAACGCAGCATCAGCTGCATCAGCGGCTTACAACCAAACGCATTCTTATGCTGATTTGGCAACGATGATCAGCGCACAGGCAGAAATGGCAAATGTTGCTGCTGCTATTTCAACGCTTCAAGCGAACTTCAATGCTGGCGACGGCAATACGGCTGGTTATATCACAGGAACTGCACCTGGCAACAATGCGCTCGTTTCTATCCAGTACACGCTTAATCCAAGCGCAACGTCAGCTGTGAAAAATGCAATTGCTAGCGTCGTGGGTAACCTTGATGCTGCTGTTGCGGATGTTGTTAAAGTAATCAACAATGCCTTTGCTGATTTGTTGAACGGCGTAACAAACCTGCTCAATGGTGACGTTGTTAGCTTTATTGCTAACGGCATTGCTGACGCTGTGAGCACTGTGACTGGCGGTCTGATTAATATCAGCTCGGTCACAGATATGGTCGCAGGCGTTATTCACGGTTTCCTTGCGGATAGACATGTGGGAACTGGCGACGGCAATTTGTCTCTCAGCGCATTCTTGAACGGTACAGGTACAATTCTTGCAGATGCGGTTGGCTCAGTTCTTTCTATTAACATTTTGGGACAGACAATCGGTCAATGGCTTGGCGGCGCTAACTTCACAAGCAGCTTGATTAGCGGCTTGGATCAATTTGGACAAATGCTCCAAGGAACACTTGACACGCTGACAAACATCGTTAGCGAATACGCTAAAAATGCATCTGCAGCAGGCCAAATCGCAGCTGATATTGCACACAACTTGTCAGATGCAGGCAACATGTTCAGCGGTGCTTGGACTGAAAACTTCCTAGCTCCTGTTACAACAGGTTCTAACGGTCAATACACCATCAATGGCGGCGCTCACGGAAACGCGACAGCGCTGACAAACGATATTGCACGTAAAGTCAATGCGTTGACAACGAAACTTGTCGTAACGCTCCAAGAAATGGTAACGCTGCCAAGCTCACTTGTGGACTTGTTCAAGCCTTATCAAAATCTGGATTGGCTTTCTAACAGCTCAATCATTGGTGGCGTTGTAACAGGTGTTTTGAATGGTGTAGTTGGTTTTGTTCAGAATACAGTTTACGGTATTGTTAGCAACTGGAACAAGACTGTAAGTGCTGTCGGAACAGGCGTGATTGATACAGTCAAAGGACTTGCAAATGGCATTTCTTCAGCTGTTGGTACGCTTATCCAAGCAAGCCCAATCAACTTCACTTACACAGGCCGCGCTTCTGTAACAGTTGGCTTTACGGCTCAAGATCCATCAACTGAAATCGCAACTAACCTTGCCAAAGAGAACTACTACTACGCAGGCCAACCAGCGGTTACAGGCGCTGAGGCAAATGGTATGTATGTTCCTGAAACATTTGCTGTAACGCCATCGCTTGTCAACGGTGTACCGCAAGCAACTCAAAACACTACGGTTGTTTACCAGTATGCTGACAACGTAGATACGGCTAATCTCGTAGCTAAAGACGTCACTATCCAAGTAGGTGACACAATTGATCCAGCTGCAAACTTTGTCAGCGGACAAAATACACTTGGCCACGCGCTGACAGTGACGCAAGTCAACCCAGTTGGCTTCAGCGCTATTCCACAGACGGCTGACGGAAAAGCAACAACAGTTGGCTCTTACCAAGTGTCATACAATGTTGTTGATTCAGCCGGCAACCGCATTTCATCAAACGTAGCTCTCGTGAATGTAGTCGCAGCCCCTGATACAGCCACGCTGACAGCTACAAATTCAACGCTGAAAGTTGGCGAAGCTCTTGCTGACGCTATCAAGAACAGCTTTGTTGGTGGTGTCAACAGCGATGGCACAACAATCACACTTAATCAAGTAACACCAGTCGGTTTTGACGCAGCAAATCCAAATACTAACATGGTCAACAACACGACAGGCGCGTTCCAATTCATCCCAGTTGATGCAAACGGTAATGTGACTGCAGCGGCGTTGACTTCTGGCGGATCAGGCTCACTTAATCCTAACCAATACAACGTTTACTACACAATTAAAGACTCTGCGGGCAATCCGATTGCTTCCAATGTTGCAGTTGTTACAGTAAATGATGTTGCTTCTCCAGTGCTGACAGCTCAAAACACAGTAATGACAGTAGGCCAATGGTATAATCCAGCAGGTAACTACGTTTCAGGCACAGACTCAGAAGGCAATGCAGTCACTTGGGGCAATCCAAACCTCGTTGCTGATTACAGCGCCCTTCCACTTGATGCAAGCGGCAAGGCGACAACAGCTGGTCAGTACAATGTGGCTTACTACTATAAAGATCCTGTTTCAGGTAAAGTAGGAGCATCTAACTTCGTCGTTGTTACAGTCAATGCAGCGCCAGTACAAAATCAGTTGTCACTGACAACAAAACCACAAACAGTTTGGGTAGGTAGCACAGTTGCAGCCGCAAATGGTGTGACATCTGTTGTCAACACTGACGGCACAGCCGGTAATGCAAACGCAGTCACAATCTCTAATGTTCCAACAACAGCTCCAAGCGACCAAAGCGCTGTTTATACGTATACAGACGCCGCAGGTAACACAGTGACGTCAACGAATGTGGTACACGTGGCGCAGGGAGTTGGTCAATTGCTGAACTTCTACAGCGGTGGGGGCAGCTTCAACGCATCACCAAACCAGAAAGCGATTGTTGAAGTACACGTTGAAAATGACGTTGCTGATGCTGGCACGAAACAAAACCTGACGATTCAATTGGTTAATAAAGATACAGGTGCTTTTGTTGGCTCTCCTGTTACGGTGCAATCATCAGTTGATAGCCTTGGTAACTTGTATGCAAATTCAGTTGTGACATTTGACGGTACAAACCTTCAAAACGTAACATTGCAAGCACATTACAGTTTCTCACCAGTTTCTACAACTTCGACGGCACTTGCTGCAAGCCCACTTGCTCGCTCGGTGACAGCTTCTAACATGGCAAGCGTTTCACTTGCAATTCCAACAATTATCTCGAACCCAGCAGTCGTTCTTCCTGTTCCAGGAACTGTCCTCGTCAACTATGTTGATGCAAATGGCGCAGTAATTGCACCTCAAACGACACTCCCAGTTGCTGATGTAAACGCTGGTTACACAACGACACCTCTTACAATTGCTGGTTATACATTGACAACGACACCAAGCAATGCAGTGCAAGTTGCGGGTCTCACGTCTGACCAAGCTTTCCAATTGACAACGCTCTCAGATGGTAGCGCACAAACGACACCAATCAACGTGACATATGTTTACACGACTAATGCAGCTAGTTCACAAGCAGTAGATACACCAGAGTCAGCAACTTATACAGCACCAACGATTGCGGCTCCAGCAAATGTTGTGCTGACAGTAGGTGATAGCTTTACTCCAGCGCCATCACCAGCTTCAGTTACTTATCCGACGGTAACGACATCGACAGGTTCAGTTTCTCACTTCCCAGGCACGATTTCTGTTAGCTCAAACGTAGATACGACAACGGTAGGCACGTATGGTGTTGTCTATACATTAAGCTACACAAATCCAGTAACGGGTCTTCCAGAAACAGTTTCTAGTACACAAGTTGTCACCGTTAAAGAATTAGCGACTGGTCCGCAAGGCGCACAAGGCGCACAAGGCGCACAAGGCGCACAAGGCGCACAAGGCGCACAAGGCGCACAAGGCGCACAAGGCGCACAAGGCGCACAAGGCGCACAAGGCG
>JAIRUZ010000023.1 GCA_031254115.1 Streptococcaceae bacterium | reverse complement strand
CTTAGCACGCGAGATACACCTGTTCCCATGTCGAACACAGTAGTTAAGCCGCGTCACGCCGGAAGTAGTTGGGGGTTGCCCCCTGTGAGATAGGGTCGATGCTAAGCTACGCGTTTTTTTAAGGATTTATTTCCTTGGGAGTTTAGCTCAGCTGGGAGAGCGTCTGCCTTACAAGCAGAGGGTCAGCGGTTCGATCCCGTTAACTCCCATAAACGTTTTTAAACGTTTGTTTTATTTTGGAGGGGTAGCGAAGAGGCTAAACGCGGCGGACTGTAAATCCGCTCCTTCGGGTTCGAGGGTTCGAATCCCCCCCCCTCCATTTGTCAGATTGACAGGCGTCTGTAGTTTTATACAGATTTACGGGCATAGTATAAAGGTAGTACAAAGGTCTCCAAAACCTTCGGTGTGGGTTCAATTCCTACTGCCCGTGTGATTAGCTCTGCTGGTCTTTATGGCGGGAGTGGTGAAGTGGTTAACACACCAGTTTGTGGCACTGGCATACGGGGGTTCGATTCCCCTCTCTCGCCCCATTGGGATATAGCCAAGCGGTAAGGCAAGGGACTTTGACTCCCTCATGCGCAAGTTCGAATCTTGCTATCCCAGTTCCAGACTGTCAGTTCTGACAGAAATTCTGTGAATTTTACTGTTACTGTCAGCCCGGATGGCGGAATTGGCAGACGCGCCAGACTCAAAATCTGGTTCCTTCGCGGGAGTGCCGGTTCGACCCCGGCTCCGGGCATATAATAGACGCCAACTTGGCGTTTTTTGTTTGAAATTTGATGGTTTGAAAGTAGCATTTTGCCTCCTTTTTATTTATAATTTAAACATGGTAAAAGAATACAGTGAATTAAAGCCTGAGACGCGGGCAATTATTGAGGCTATTAAAGCCGTACCGTTTGGCTCGGTGTCGAGCTATCGGGATATTGCGTGGCAGGCGGGCTTGCAAAATGGCGCCAGACAAGTTGTTCGCACACTTCACGGGCTTTCTGAAGCTTATCAGTTGCCGTGGTGGCGAATTATTCGGGCGGACGGGCGTATTGGGCTGCCAGAGCCTGAGAAATCGCTCCAAATTGAGCTTTTGCGCGCGGAGAAAATAGAAGTGACTGACGCAGGGCGTGTACTGACAGAATTTGTTAGTTTTGTCAGCGCTGACAACCCGCTAGATCCCTTAATTGAAGACGACTAAAACGGCTGTCAGCTGGAAAACGTATTTTAGCTTGTTTTATGGTACAATAAGTAAAGTGAAAAAACACGTTGTTCATGTTCAGACGTATGCAGGAACGCCTCGTTCCGTACGGCAGAAAAAACGCGGTAAAAAAGTCATTGTGGCTTTTTCTGTTGGCTTTTTGGCGCTCTGTTTGGTTATCGCTGGGATTTATACCAGTCTTTCGCTGACATTTACGAAGACGTATCAGCCAGTCGCGCGGCAGACGACGGTGCAGCCGTCAAATTTTGCTGACAAGAAGCCGCATGCCGTTCTCTTTGCATCTGTTTCTGGAAATAGCTTGGAAAATGTAGCTGTTTTGGTGTTCAATCCTAGCCAAAAGACGACGACTTTTGTCAAGCTGGACCGTTCGACTTATTTGCCGGAGGCGGATAAATCTATCTCCGAGGTCTATGCGTCGGGCGGTATGGCAAAATTAATGGATGCGATGCAAAATTTTTTGACAATTCCGCTTGCTTATTATGCGCGTTTTGATTTGGCGGGATTAAAAACGTTGGTGACAACAACGGGCGGTGTCAGCCTTTACAATGGCTCGCCATTTATTGCGGGCGGTTATCGCTTTGACAAAGGGCTTGTTGCTATCCAGAATGAAACGCAAGTGCTCGCGTATATTTCAAAGGCGTCAAGTCCAAAAGAAGCTGCGGATACGCACGTCGTGCGCGAGCAAAATGTACTGATGGCGCTACTTGAGCGTTTGACACCGAAACGCCTCGCGCTGCATTTTTTCCCGATTTTGACAATGGCGAATGAGCATGTCACGCATAATTTAACCTTGCAAGATGCCGAGAATTTTGGGTTGAATTATCAAGGAAGCTTTAAAGAAAAAAAGGAAGCGAGCCTTTTCACGGCGCCGCGCTATGAAAATGGCGTCGTCGTGCAAGAAGCGAACAAAACAGATTTAAAGAATTTTAGGGCGATGATTCAGAATGCACTCAAACCATAAAAAAATGAGACCAAAAACGTATCGAAAACGGAAAAAAATAAGAATCGGACTTTTTCTGGGCGCGTTGCTTTTTATTTTGCTTGCAATAGGCGTTTTTATTTTGTTTCGGCCGCAGAAGTTGGCAGGGAATGTGCCTGTCAAAGTAGGCACTGACGCTACGATTGCGCTGCAAAAGGTCAATAATAGCGGTGTGGCGTTCACTGACGATGCGGGCGCACCCGAATTTGTGACGCTCAAATCAAGCGGCACTCAAAGCAATCACGTCGACGATTTGTCCGATTTGACGGGCGGAAATTTCATTATTTACCGAATACATAACGCGAAAGTTCTGAAAACGGCGACGAAACCGATTCCTCAACAGGAATATTTGTCGGATTTGGCGGTGCGCTATCCCAGCGCAATTATCATGAACACGTCCGGTTTTAATTTGACATCGGGGAAACTCCGCGGGCTTCAGATTAATAATGGGCAGCTAATTTCAGGCTGGGACGCACGGGATTTTCCGACGTCGGCATTTGTTGTCTATAAGGACGGGAAAACAGGCGTGATTGAAAATACGCAGCCTGCAGCTGAAATTATGAAGAGTCAAGTTGTGCAGTCGCATAGCTGGGGAGCGGTGCTGGTGAAAAACGGGAAATTGCAGCCAGATGATGGCTCGATTAACTGGGAATATCACTCGTTTATTGGCACGGATAAAAACAATAATCTGATTTTGATGATCAGTAAATATTATAGTTACGCGACCGTCGAGGAGTTGTATCAGTCGCTCAATCTTGAGAGTTTGGTGACGATGGACGGTGGAAATTCGAGCCAAATCTGGGTGTCAGGCACGAATGTCTTTCAAGATTCGGCGGATCGTGCGCTGCCAGATTGTATTGTCGCAGAGTGAGAGAAAATGGAATGCTTGTCTAAGCATTTTTTTATTGCTTGAAAATAATTTTTTTGTGTTATACTATTCGTGTCTTGATATATCGAGCATTTAAGGGAAAATAGTTTATGAAAAAGAAAATTGTTCACGTGGAGATAGCTGGAATTAGAGAAAATCAGGCGGACACGGTCAGCCATTTTAGAACATGGAAAAAAGGTAAAAGCTGGATTTTTGGTTCAGGATTGGTTTTGGCGCTGACCGCAACAGGATTTGGCGCAGAGATTGTCAAAGCGGACAGTGTGCCGATTTCTGCTGCGGTGATCACGCCTGCTTCTCAGGCGGCTTCAAGTGCTGTCAGCTCAGTTGCTGCAAGTCCGAGTCAGGTGTCAGATTCTGCGGTAGCAACGACTAGCTCAGAATCACTTTCTGTCAGCTCTGCGAGCGCATTGTCAGTGGCTACGAGCCAAGTGACGTCTTCTAATAGTGCGGCTAGTGCAGATTCTGTGGCAGCTGTTGACAGCGGCATAATTGTTGCGTCTGTCAGCGCTTCTATGTCTGAAGCGGCCGTTTCAGCAACGGGGCAAGAAATTTCTAGCGCGACGCTCGCTCTTTCAGCTAGCGCGCAGACGCCTGCTCCAAAAATCAGAACGCGAATGATGGTTGCTGCGCCAGCTGCTGCAACGCCAGTGACAGATAACAGTTATTATCTGTCAAACAATAATTCGCAAGCGTATACGTCCACCAACATCGTCACAGTTTTCAATGAGTTTGGAAATATTAATTCCCTATCAAGTCCCCACTGGGCGCTTGGTCAATGGAGCGTTGCGACGACGCTTCCAGCGGGAACAGTTCTTGATAGTAGTAAGTCTATCAGCTTTCAAGCTTCCACGAATGGTGTTTCGCTTGACGGCCCCGTCTTGAGTAATGCGGGCTTTGATACGAGCGTTGTGGCAAATGCCGATGGGACGACGACGATTACCTCCACTATCAATATGACGGGCGTTGCGGAATATGGAACATGGGCGGATGCGCACTATAATTCGACAGTTTGGGGCGGTGGCGCTTTCATTTGGCGAAATATTCCGATACTCTTTGCTGCCAATCAGGCAAACAATGCAAATACGGGAAATCCAGCTGCTAATATTTATGCAATCAATTCAAAATTTACCTCGGCGTCGTTCTTCACGCCCAATAATCCAACGTATCTTTATACGCAAGAAAATCTTTATAAAACGACAGTAAATGTTGATAATTCAGGGAATCCGCTTACGCTGGCTGATCTTAATTCGGGGAATTATAGTTATAAGACCACCACGCAAACGGTGGACAATGCGCCTGGCACGTTCTTTTTCTTTGGAGACATCACGCAAGGAACGACAACTAGCAAAACGGCATTTACGCTTTTTAGCTACCCTGGAGATAGCGTGGCGGTCAAGGTAGATACGTACAGAACGGCGACTGGGACGTATCAGCCGTTGTCAGGTAGCCTTACAGTTGGCTCAAACGGCTATCTTAACATAAATTTGCCTCTTGGTTATCTGCTCTATGATGGCGCGACGCTCACAGCAACGAGTAGAGACAGCGGGAAAACGCTGACTACCGTCTGGAATACGGCTTATATAAACGATGGCAAAACAATAAATCCGCTCGCGACGATTCATGTGACGAATACATGGGTGCTTAAAACGTACACGGTCACGCTCAGCACGTATACACAAACGATTCATTACGTGGATACGCAAGGAAATTCTTTGGCAGCTGATGTGAGCCAAGCGGTGACACTTGCACGGGTTACGAGCGATCAGACGGGCGCTGTGACGGATTATTATCAATTGGGCAATCACGCGACGGATCTTGTCACGTCAGCGGACGGAACGCTTGCTGCACCGTGGACGAGCACAGAGCACTTGTTTGACGCGGTGGAAAATCCGCTACCTTTAGGTTATAGCTGGCAGAGTTCGACGGTTGCGACAGATGGGGCAAGCCAAACAAGCGCGCAGCTTCTAGCTGACAGAGAAATTACAATTATTTATTCAGCGGATTCGCAGAAAGTGACTTACACAGTCATTGATGATACAACGGGTCAAACGCTTGAGCTGGCGCAACTTTTAGCGACGGGATCGAGTGGCGCACGTCTATCAGCTGCGGATCTTGCCAGTTATCAGGCGATTCAGGCAGCTTATGTTGGGCAAGGGTATCAGATTGTCAGCGCAGACTCTCTGCCGGCTAGTTTTGATTACGACGACGGAGTCGCTCAAAATGTTGTGCTTCATCTGGTAAAAATTGCGGCACCGATTGTTTTAATACCAGCTCAGCCGATTGCGCCTGAAAAACCAAGCGTACCACCTGTTTCGCAAGTGCTTGTAACGCCCGAAACGCCTGAAACTCCTGTTGAAGTAGAAGCTCCAAAACTTAAAGTTCAGACGCGACAGCTGGCGTCGCACGCGCAACTTCCTGAAACAAGTGACAAAGAAAATTCGCTCGCACTTAGCGGCTTTGTGACGCTAGGAACAGCGGCTGGGCTGCTTGTTTACGAAGGCAATTTTAAAACGCGCGACGCATTGAAAAAGAAGCGCTCAAAAAGCAAATAAGACTTGTCAGCGCTGACAAAAAATGGTATAATTGCTTCACTTGGTTTGGCGGCCGAAGTCGGGTGAAATATTGTCCATCACGGCTTTGAAAGCAATGTTATACGAAAGTGGCATTGCTTTTTTTGACGCCAAAAAGTGCTCGAAAGGCGCTTTGTCATCAAATTGTTGACTTTCTGAAAATTCAGAAAACTGTCAGCGCTGGCAAACCAGATCAAAATAGAGGAGGTCCTTGTGGCAGGACATGACGTAAAATATGGCACACACAGCACGCGCCGTTCATTCTCACGAATTAACGAAGTGCTTGATTTGCCTGATCTTATTGAGATTCAAACCGAATCATTTGATGATTTTGTAAAAGTTGGGCTGGGGGAAGCGTTTCAGGAAGTTTTCCCGATTGACAGTTTCAATGGCAATATTGAAATGGAGTTCGTCAGCTATGAAATGCGCGAGCCAAAATACACGATTGACGAGGCGAGAAAACATGATGCAAACTATTCTGCACCTGTTTTTGTGACCTTTCGGCTGATTAACAAAGAAACGGGCGAGCTCAAAACGCAAGAAGTTTTCTTTGGCGATTTCCCTAAAATGACGCCGATGGGCACATTTATCATCAATGGCGCAGAGCGCCTCATTGTCAGCCAGCTCGTGCGTTCGCCAGGCAGCTATTTCCATCAGCAAGTGGACAAAAATGGCCGCGAAAGCTTTGCGCACACGACGATTCCAAACCGAGGCGCGTGGCTGGAACTTGACACGGACGCGAAAAATATCGGTTACGTGAAAATTGACCGCAGCCGGAAATTGCTGTTTACGACCATGATTCGCGCCATTGGTTTTGGCAGCGATTCTGAAATTTTGGACATTTTCGGCGAATCTGAGCTGATGAATCTCACGCTTGAAAAAGACGTGCAAAAAGATCCGTCTGACAGCAGCGTGGAAGAAGCGCTCAAAGATATTTACGACCGCTTGCGTCCAGGCGAGCCAAAGACAGCTGATAGCTCGCGAAGCCTTTTGATTGCTCGCTTTTTTGACGCACATCGCTATGATTTTGTGGCTGTTGGGCGCTACAAAACGAATAAAAAACTCGCGTTGCCGAATCGTTTGCTCGGCTTGACACTGGCTGAAACTATCGCGGATCCTGAAACGGGCGAAATTGTGGCTGAAAAAGGCACGCTTGTCACGTCTGAAATGTTGTCAGCGCTGACAGAAGCGTTCGATAATGGCGCAGCCAAAGTGACGCTTTATCCGTCAGAGCAAGCGCCGCTGACAGAGCCCATTGAGATTCAAACCGTGCGCGTTGAGAACCCAACGCGTCCAGGCGAGACATTTAAAATCGTCTCCAATGCGCAGCCAGATGACCGCGACCGCATTTTGAAACCGGCCGATATTCTTGCCAATATCAACTATTGGCTTGGCCTTTTTGAGGGCATCGGCCACGTGGATGACATCGATCACTTGGGAAATCGTCGCATTCGTTGCGTCGGCGAGTTGTTCCAAAACCAAGTGCGCGTTGGGCTTTCACGCATGGAACGCGTCATTCGCGAGCGTATGTCGTCAACTGACAATGAAAACATGACACCAGCTGGCCTCTTAAATGTGCGCCCTGTGACAGCCGCGCTCAAAGAATTCATGGGCAGTTCGCAGCTTTCGCAGTTCATGGATCAGCACAATCCGCTCTCAGAAATTTCGCACAAACGCCGCTTCTCAGCGCTCGGCCCTGGTGGACTTTCGCGTGACCGCGCCTCTGTTGAGGTTCGTGACGTGCATTACACGCACTATGGCCGCATGTGCCCGATTGAAACGCCCGAAGGTCCGAACATCGGTCTGATTAACAATCTTGCAAGCTACGGAAAAGTCAATAAATACGGCTTTCTCATGTCGCCTTACCGCAAAGTGGACAAGAAAACAGGCAAGCTGACAGAAGAGATCGCGTATATGACAGCTGACGAAGAAGACCAATTTATTATTGCGCAGGCCAATTCGCGGCTGACAGAAGACAATCATTTTGCGAGTGAGATGGTCATGGCGCGCCACGCCGGAAATAACATCGAAGTGCTCGCTGAAAAAGCCGATTACATGGACGTGTCGCCAAAACAGGTAGTCGCCGTCGCAACCGCTTGTATTCCATTCCTTGAAAATGACGACTCCAACCGCGCGTTGATGGGTGCAAACATGCAACGTCAGGCTGTGCCACTCATTGACCCGCATTCACCGTATGTTGGCACGGGAATGGAACACCGCATTGCGCATGACTCTGGTGCTTCCATTCTCTCTGAATACGACGGAACGGTTGAATTTGTTGACGCGCGCGAAATTCGTGTGCGCCGCGCGGACAAGTCAGGCAATCTCGACGTTTATCACATCACGAAATATCGCCGCTCAAATTCAGGCACGTCTTACAATCAACGCGCGCTTGTCAAAGAAGGCGACATCGTCTCAGCAGGCGAAATCATTGCTGACGGCCCTGCGATGGAAAATGGCGAAATGGCGCTCGGTCAAAATCCGCTCGTTGCATTTATGACATGGGAAGGCTACAACTTCGAGGACGCAGTCATCATGTCAGATCGCCTCGTCAAAGAGGACGTTTACACGTCCATTGCCATTGAAGAATACGAATCAGAAACACGTGACACAAAGCTTGGCCCTGAAGAAATCACGCGTGAACTCCCGAATGTCGGGGAAGATGCGCTGCGTCACTTGGACGAAAACGGCGTTATCCGTATTGGTGCCGAGGTCAAAGAAGGCGATATTCTCGTTGGTAAAGTAACGCCGAAGGGCGAATCCGATCCAACACCAGATGAACTGCTTTTGCGTGCAATCTTTGGTGAAAAATCGCGCGAAGTGCGCGATACGTCTCTGCGCGTGCCACACGGTGCGGACGGCATTGTTCACGATATTCACGTTTTCAAACGCGAAAATGGCGACGAATTGCCAACGGGCGTTTCGATGCTCGTGCGCGTTTACATTGCGCAAAAACGTAAGATTCAAGTTGGAGACAAAATGGCCGGACGTCACGGAAATAAAGGGGTCGTCAGTCGTATTGTGCCTGTTGAAGATATGCCTTATTTGCCAGATGGGACGCCAGTCGATATCATGCTGAATCCGCTGGGCGTTCCGTCGCGTATGAATATTGGTCAGGTCATGGAGCTTCACCTCGGTATGGCAGCGCGCACGCTCGGCATTCACATTGCAACGCCAGTCTTTGACGGGGCCAGGTCAAGCGATATTTGGTCAACGGTCAAAGAAGCGGGTATGGCAGATGACGCGAAGACAGTTCTCTACGATGGACGCACAGGCGAGCCGTTTGACAATCGCGTGTCAGTCGGTGTCATGTACATGATCAAGCTTCACCACATGGTAGACGATAAGATTCACGCCCGTTCGGTCGGTCCTTACTCGCTTGTTACGCAACAGCCGCTCGGTGGTAAAGCACAATTTGGCGGTCAGCGTTTCGGAGAGATGGAAGTTTGGGCGCTCGAGGCTTACGGTGCCGCAAACGTCCTTCAAGAAATCTTGACTTACAAATCAGATGACATCATTGGGCGTACCAAAGCGTATGAAGCCATCGTCAAAGGGGAGCGCATTCCGCAACCTGGCCTTCCAGAATCCTTCCGCGTCTTGGTGAAAGAACTTCAGGCGCTGGGACTTGACATGAAAGTTCTTGACAAGCAAAATAAACCGATTGAACTTCGCGAAATGGAAGAAATCAATTTGCCGAAATATGACAATACGCAAATTACATCTGAGATGCTGGATGAACAAGAAGAAAATCTGAAGAATGCGATTGCTGCTGAAACAGCATTGATCGAAAGTGAAGGAGAGGACAATTAATGGTCGTAGATGTAAATAAATTTAGTAGCATGCAGATTAGCCTTGCGTCTCCACGAAAGATTCGGACGTGGTCTTACGGCGAGGTTAAAAAGCCTGAGACGATCAATTACCGGACACAGCGCCCTGAGCGTGAAGGTCTGTTTGATGAGCGTATTTTTGGCCCTTCAAAAGACTGGCAATGCGCATGTGGCAAGCTCAAAGGCGTTTTCTATCGCAATCAAGTCTGTGAAGTTTGTGGCGTGCAAGTAACGACGGCGAAAGTGCGTCGCGAGCGCATGGGACATATTGAGCTGGCGGCGCCTGTGTCACATATCTGGTATTTCAAAGGCATTCCGTCACGCATGGGACTTGCGCTTGACATGAGTCCTCGCTCGCTTGAAGAAGTCTTATACTTTGTCAGCTACGTCGTGATTGATCCGAAAGAAACGGACTTGGAAGCGAAGCAATTGCTGACAGAGCGCGAGTATCGCGAAGCGCTTTTGAAATATGGCTTTGGTACATTTGTTGCCAAAATGGGCGCAGAAGCCGTTCAGGATTTGCTGAAAGCGGTTGACATCAAGGCCGAAATTTTGGACTTGAAAGAAGATTTGAAGAAAGCGTCGGGTCAAAAGCGGATCAAAACGATTCGCCGTCTTGATGTGCTGACTGCGTTTGACAAGTCGGGCAATAAGCTCGAGTGGATGGTGCTGAATGTTCTGCCAGTCATTCCGCCTGATTTGCGCCCAATGGTGCAGCTTGATGGCGGCCGTTTTGCGACGAGTGACTTGAACGATCTTTATCGTCGTGTTATCAATCGTAACAATCGTCTGAAGCGTCTACTTGACCTCAATGCGCCAGGAATTATCGTGCAAAATGAGAAACGTATGCTTCAAGAAGCCGTTGATACGTTGATTGACAATGGCCGTCGTGGGCGTCCGATTGCGGGCGCTGGCAATCGTCCTCTGAAATCATTGAGCCACATGCTCAAAGGAAAACAGGGACGTTTCCGTCAAAACTTGCTCGGCAAGCGTGTCGATTATTCGGGACGTTCTGTTATTGCGGTCGGGCCAACGCTCAAAATGTATCAATGTGGCGTGCCGCGTGAAATGGCAATTGAATTGTTCAAGCCATTTGTCATGTCGGAAATCGTAAAACGTCAAATGGCGGGCAATATTCGCGCCGCTAAGCGCAAAGTTGAGCGTCAAGACAGCGATGTCTGGGACGTTTTGGAAGAAATTATCAAAGAGCATCCTGTGCTTTTGAATCGCGCACCGACGCTTCACCGCTTGGGTATTCAGGCATTTGAGCCCGTTTTGGTTGATGGTAAGGCGCTGCGTTTGCACCCACTTGCCTGTGAAGCCTACAATGCCGACTTTGACGGCGACCAGATGGCCATTCACGTGCCATTGTCTGAGGAAGCGCAAGCGGAAGCTCGTATTTTGATGCTGGCAGCTGAACATATCTTGAACCCGAAAGATGGTAAGCCAGTCGTGACGCCGTCACAGGACATGGTTTTGGGTAATTATTACCTGACGATGGAAGAAGCGGGCAAAGAGGGCGAAGGTTTGATTTTTGCCAATGAAAACGAAATGCAAACGGCGTTCCACAACGGCATGGTGCATTTGCACACGCGTATCGGCATGCCGACAAAAGAATTCAATAAAGCCTGGACGGAAAATCAGAAAGATAAGATTTTCATCACGACAGTTGGTAAAGTCATCTTTAACGGCATCATGCCTGACGAGGATTTCCCTTACCTGAATGAGCCGACAAATGAAAACTTTGTGGTCATGGACGATCGTTGGATTGTTGAGCCTGGGACAGATATTCGTGCGCAAATTGCGTCGCTTGATACGGTTGATCCGTTCAAGAAAAAGCATTTGGGAAATATCATCGCTGAAGTTTTCCGTCGCTATCATACAACGGCAACATCTGAATTTCTTGACCGCCTGAAAAATCTCGGCTATCACCAATCAACGCTGGCAGGGCTGACAGTGGGAATTGCAGATATTCCAGTCGTTAAGAATAAAGAAGAAATTGTAGCTGACGGGCACGAGCAAGTTGAGAAAATCACGCAAGCGTTCCAACGCGGGCTGATGACTGACGATGAGCGCTACACAGCGGTTACGGACGTTTGGCGTAACACGACGACGAAGCTGCAGAATTTGCTGATTGATGCGCAAGACTTTTCAAATCCAATTGTCATGATGATGGATTCTGGGGCGCGTGGTAACGTGTCAAACTTCTCGCAGCTCGCAGGTATGCGTGGGCTGATGGCGGGTCCTGGTGGTGAAATCATGGAATTGCCAATCACGTCAAATTTCCGCGAAGGCTTGTCAGTTCTTGAAATGTTCTTCTCAACGCACGGCGCGCGTAAAGGGATGACCGATACGGCGCTTAAGACGGCCGACTCGGGTTATTTGACGCGTCGTCTCGTTGACGTGGCGCAGGATGTTATCATTCGCGAAGACGACTGTGGCACGGATCGTGGTCTTGTCATCTCTGACATCATGACGGGCAAGGAAATGTTTGAGCCGCTGTTTGACCGCTTGGTTGGGCGTTACACGAAGAAACGTGTTATCAGCGCTGACGGCGAAATGTTGATGGGCGCTGATGAATTAATTACAGAACCGCTTGCACATGCGATTGTCAATGCAGGCATTCGGGAAGTCACAATTCGCTCCGTTTTGACATGTAACACACGCCACGGCGTCTGCAAGCATTGCTACGGCATCAACCTTGCGACACGTACGCCAGTTGAAGTTGGCGAAGCTGTCGGCACGGTTGCCGCACAGTCAATCGGTGAACCAGGCACGCAGCTAACGCTTCGTACCTTCCACACGGGCGGTGTTGCGTCTGACGAAGATATTACACAAGGTCTGCCGCGTGTTCAAGAAATCTTTGAAGCGCGTAATCCAAAAGGTGTCGCCGTTGTTTCAGAAGTTACAGGAACAATTGACGAAATCCGCGAAGATGCAGCGACGCGTACGAAAATCGTTGTTATCAAAGGCGAAACAGACACGCGCGAATATGTTGTGCCGTTCACAGCACGTATGCTTGTTGGCGAAGGCGATAAGATTCATCGTGGCGAGCCGCTGACAACGGGCTCTATCGAGCCTAAACATTTGCTGCAGATTCGCGATGCGCTCTCAGTTGAGACTTACTTGCTCGCAGAAGTCCAGAAAGTTTACCGCTCGCAGGGTGTTGAAATCGGCGACAAGCACATCGAGGTCATGGTGCGTCAAATGCTGCGCAAAGTGCGCGTGATGGACCCAGGCGACACCGAATTATTGCCAGGTGTGCTGATGGACAGCGCTGATTTTGAAGATGAAAATCGTGCGGTGCTCCTGAGCGGACACACGCCAGCAACGGCGCGTCCTGTGCTTCTCGGGATTACGAAAGCCTCACTCGAGACGAATTCATTCCTCTCGGCAGCCTCGTTCCAAGAGACGACCCGCGTTCTGACAGACGCCGCGATTCGTGGCAAAACAGATCCATTGCTCGGTCTCAAGGAAAATGTCATCATCGGTAAAATCATTCCTGCGGGAACGGGTATCGCGCAATATCGTGAGCTTGAACCGTATGCAAATGTCGTTGATTTTGACACGGTGGCTGAAAGCCGCAGTACAGAAGAAAAAGTCAAAGAAGCAGCAGACGCTGCCATTGCAGCCAAAGCTGAATAATAAAAAGAGGTTTCGGCCTCTTTTTTTAGTTCTGTCAGCGCTTGCAGCCTCAAAAATGATAAAATAGAACTATGTATATTGAAATTGTGGATGAAACGAATGCTGTCAGCGCTGATATTCTCACGCAGACAGAAACTCTTTTGCAGGCGGCGGCTGACAGGCTGGAAGTGTCAAAAAGTAAAGAAATGGCGGTCACATTTGTGGATAATGCGCGCTCACACGCGCTCAATCTGGAATATCGCGACACGGATCGGGCGACAGACGTGATTTCGCTCGAGTACAAGCCCGAGGAATACGGTGATTTGCCCGCGGAATTGCTCCGTGAAATGGGCGATGAGCTCGATCCGTTTATCGGTGAATTGTTTATCAGCGCTGACAAAGCGGCAGAACAAGCCGCAGATTTTGGGCATTCGCTCGCGCGTGAGTACGGTTGGCTCGCGGTTCACGGCTTTTTGCACATCAATGGCTACGATCATTACACGCCGGACGAAGAAAAAGAAATGTTTGCGCTGACAGAAGAAATTCTCACAAATTTCGGGCTGACACGTTGAACTTTAACCTGCCAGATTGGGCGGGTTTTTGTTATACTATGACCATGAATGAAATTCTTGAGAAAATTAAGCAATATGAGACGATTGTCATTTTCAGGCACATGAAACCAGATCCAGACGCGCTTGGCTCACAGGGCGGTTTGCGCGCGATTTTGCGTGAAAATTTCCCAGAGAAAAAAGTGTACGCAGTTGGATTTGACGAGCCGACATTGTCGTATCTGGTGAAAATGGATACTGCGCGCGAAGACGTGCCATCTGAGTTTCTTGGCATCGCGTGTGACACGGCAAATACGCCGCGCATGGACGGCTTTGAGCTGTTTCAGCAGGCAACTGAAACGCTCAAAATTGACCATCACCCCAACAACGACGCTTATGGCGACGTGCAATGGGTCGAGCCCGCACGCTCCTCGACGAGTGAAATGATATGCGATTGGGCGTTTCAAGAAAAATTGCGCGTGTCAACGACGGCTGCGCGCCTTTTGTACGCAGGCATTGTAGGCGACACGGGCCGATTTTTATTTCCGTCGACGTCCGCGAAAACGCTCGCGCTTGCAGCAGAGCTTGCAACTTACGACTTTGACCGTGCAGAATTAGGACGCGAAATGAACGCAATGGAGCTGAAAGTTGCGCGGCTGCAAGGTTTTATTTATGAAAGTCTCGAGATTTCGGCAAAAGGCGCTGCGCGTGTCTTTTTGACGCAGGAAATTATGACGCGTTTTCAGGTGACAGACGCGGAAACTTCCATGATTGTCAGCGCGCCAGGCGTGATTCGCGAGGTCAAATCGTGGGCCATTTTCGTTGAGCAAAATGACGGCCATTTCAGAGTGCGCATGCGCTCAAAAACCGTACCGATTGAGCCAATCGCACGCCGTCATGACGGCGGCGGACATGCGCTCGCGTCTGGCGCGAATGCCTATTCGATGGAAGAGGCCGAAGAAATCTGGGAAGAACTCAAAGCAAATCTGGAAAATAACAGCTGACGGCAGGCCGCATCATTGAAATTCCTGTGAAAATGGTGTATAATTTTTTTAACTCGAAGGTCAAGGCTCGGGTCTGTCAGTTTGCGCAATTTGTGGTGCATGAAAGTTCTTTGCTGACGGATTTTGCCTTGGCTTTTTATATTGGCTCTGTTTCATAATCTTGCTTTGCGTCAATACGGATGCGTGCAATCGCTATTGACGCAAAGCTATACAGATTATAAAATAAGTCTATTCTAGGGAGAGAAATGAATACGTTTCAAGAAAATTATGATGTGATTGTGATTGGTGCGGGGCATGCTGGCGTTGAGGCCGCGCTCGCATCAAGCCGAATGGGCACTCAAACGCTTCTCATTACCATCAATCTGAATATGCTTGCTTTCATGCCGTGCAATCCGTCAATTGGCGGTTCCGCCAAAGGCATTGTCGTTCGTGAAATCGATGCGCTGGGTGGTGAAATGGGGCGCAATATTGATAAAACTTATATTCAGATGAAAATGCTCAATACGGGAAAAGGTCCAGCTGTACGCAGTCTTCGCGCGCAGGCGGATAAAGATTTGTACGCCGCAACGATGAAACAAACTGTTGAGCGACAAGAAAATCTGACCTTGCGCCAAGGTGTCGTCGATGAATTGCTGGTTGAAGACGGCAAAATCAGCGGCATTCGCACGTCAACAGGCACCAAATATGGCGCAAAAGCGGTCATTGTGACGACAGGTACGGCTTTGCGCGGCGAGATTATTATCGGTGAGCTAAAATATTCGTCAGGCCCCAATAATTCGCTCGCGTCGGTGACTTTGGCGGATAATTTGCGCGACTTGGGCTTTGAGATGGGACGTTTTAAGACGGGGACGCCGCCGCGCGTGCTGGGCTCAACGATTGATTATTCTAAGACGGAGAGCCAACCGGGAGACGAAAAGCCGGTGCATTTTAGCTTTCTTTCAAAGGACGCGGATTATCTGAAAGACCAGATTCCGTGCTGGCTGACGTATACGAGCGCAACGTCGCACGATATTATCAATAAAAATCTTTACCGTGCGCCGATGTTTTCTGGCATTGTCAAGGGTGTAGGGCCGCGTTATTGCCCGTCTATTGAGGATAAGGTGGTACGTTTTGCGGATAAGCCGCGCCATCAGCTATTTTTGGAGCCAGAGGGACGATCGACCGACGAAGTGTATGTGCAAGGTTTATCTACGAGTTTGCCAGAAGATGTGCAGTTTGAGCTGTTGCGTTCGATTCCGGGGCTTGAAAAAGCTGAAATGATGCGCCCTGGTTACGCGATTGAATACGACATGATTATGCCGCATCAGCTGCGTCCGACGCTTGAAACGAAGAAAATTTCGGGACTTTTCACAGCAGGGCAAACGAACGGCACGTCTGGCTATGAAGAAGCGGCAGGGCAAGGTATTATGGCTGGAATCAACGCGTCGCTAAAAATTCAAGGCAAAGAGTCGTTGATTTTGAAGCGCTCAGAAGCCTATATTGGCGTGATGATTGACGATTTAGTGACAAAGGGAACGCTTGAGCCATATCGGCTTTTGACGTCGCGCGCCGAGCACCGTCTCATTTTGCGGCATGACAATGCGGACATGCGCCTGACGGCGATTGGACGTGAGATTGGGCTTGTGGACGATGCACGCTGGGCAGTTTTTGAAGCTAAAAAAGCGCAATTTGAGCGGGAACTCTTGCGCCTAAAAACGACAAAATTAAAACCGACGCCCGCGACCAATGAAAAATTGGGCGCAATGGGCTTTGCGCCGCTCAAAGACGCGCTGTCAGCGGCAGATTTTTTGAAGCGTCCTGAGGTGGATTATGCTTGCGTGGTGAAATTTATCGGCGAGGCGTCTGAAACGCTTGATCCGCACGTGATTGAGCTGATTGAGACGGAGACAATTTACGAAGGTTACATCAAGAAAGCGTTCGCGCAAGTTGAGAAAATGCAGCGTTTGGAGGCGAAAAAAATTCCTGCGGACATAGACTGGGACGCGCTTGACTCGATTGCGACGGAGGCGCGCCAAAAATTTAAAAAAATAAATCCTGAGACGCTCGGGCAGGCCAGCCGAATTTCTGGCGTCAATCCGGCCGATATTTCTATTTTGATGGTGCATTTGCAAGGAAAAAGATAATATGCTATACTTTTGATGGGGGAAGCGATGCGGAAAGTTATCAGAAAAAAACGACGGCGCCAACGAAAGTTCTATCAGCTCGTCTTTGCAGGAATCTTTGGGGCATTGCTACTTGCTCTCGCGGGCGTGCTTATCTTCTCGGATTCGCAAAAAAATCAAAACGCGAGCACGATTTTATCAAAGCTCGCCAGTTATCAGCAAAAGGACGGTTTCTTGTCAGATGATCTGACATCTAAGAGTTTGTCAGCGCTGACAGACGAAGTGAAAGCAAAAAAATCAGATCTTTACGCGTCAGATGTGACGAAAATTACAGAAAAAATCACCGCTTTGAAAATGGACCTGGACTTACAAACACAAGTGAACGCGTTGTTTGAAAAGCCTGTGCTCACGCAAAAAGGTGTCAGTCAAGAAGCAATCAAAAATGATCTGACACAAGCCGCTGTCGTGGCGATCAAGCTGTCAGCGCTGACAGAAAAAAATAAATGGGCGACGGGAGTCACGAGCTCTATCAGCGACGCAAAATCACAGCTGACAGAAATCGCAAGCTTACGCACGAGCATCTCGACGGTTCAAGCAACGCCGACACAAAGCGCAATTGACCAGCTGAAAGTGGAAGTCGCAAAAATTAAAAATGCGGCGCTGGCAAAATCATTGACGGATCAGCTGACGACGCTGGAAGATTCATTGGCGCTCAAGCAAAAATATGCGGACAAAAAATATATCGCGCTGACATTTGACGACGGGCCAAACGGCGCGACGACGCCAAGTATTCTGAAAACGCTCAAAGCAGAAGGCGTTCAGGGAACATTTTTTGTGCTCGGTCAGCAGGCGCAAAGTTATCCTAATATCGTGAAACAAGCCGCGGCAGATGGCAATGAAGTATCTTCGCACACGTGGGATCACAAGGATTTGACGACGCTCACGGCTGCGCAGCAAAAACAAGAAATTACTTCTGCGCAAAATTTAATCGAAAAATTGACAGGCAAGCATGTGCCGTTTTTCCGCCCGCCTTATGGTAATTTCAACGCGGCCACGAAATCAGCGACCAACAATGCGCTCATTTATTGGGGCATTGACACGAACGACTGGCGTTATAGCACGGCGGCTCCTGTTGTCCAGAATGCGCTCACAGCCGCTCACAGCGGCGCGATTCTCTTGATGCATGATATTCACCCAGTCGATGTTGACGCGCTGCCGCAAATCATCGAGGGCCTCAAAAAACAGGGTTACAGCTTTGTGACTGTCTCACAGCTCATCGAAATTCAAAACGGCAGCATCACGCCGGGCCACGTCTATTATGGAAATTAAAAGCAACCATTTGTTGCTTTTTAATTTTTCTCTTGACTTAGACCACACTCCAAGTTGTATCATATCCTTATCAAACAGATAAGGATATATTTATGAACAAACAAAAATTTGGAATGGCCCTCTTCATCATACTCTTTAGCTATTTTCTAATCCTGATGGACAACTCGATTATTTTCACGAGCACGGTCAAGATTGCGACGGAGCTGCACATGAACGAGGCTGCGCTCAGTTGGGTGTCAAATGCCTATACGATAACATTTGGCGGATTTTTATTGCTGGCAGGTCGTTTGGGTGATTTTTGGGGAAGACAGCGTCTGTTTTTAGTAGGGCTTATCTTGTTTGGCGTCTCAAGTCTTGCGGTCGGTTTGTCGCAAAATGCCACAGAAATCATTGCCTTTCGGGCAGTTCAGGGAATCGGCTCAGCGATTATTGCACCGACTTCACTGGCTCTTTTGATGGACAGTTACCAAGGAAATCAGCGTATGCGCGCGATTAGCTATTACGGGGCGACGGCGGGGATTGGCTCAAGCGTAGGGCTCTTGCTCGGAGGTTGGCTGACAAGTGCCATCAGTTGGCGAGCAGGCTTTTTAATCAATGT
>JAIRUZ010000052.1 GCA_031254115.1 Streptococcaceae bacterium | reverse complement strand
CGTTTGCGATAGCAGCGCGGATTTGATCATCAGGAATGCCTGAACCGCCGTGAAGCACGATTGGCACTTTGTGACCCATTGCTGCAATAAGAGCTGCATTCAATTTCTCAAGGTGATCGATGTGAAGACCTGTCCAGCCCTTTGGATATGGGCCGTGGATATTTCCGATGCCAGCTGCAAGGAAATCAACGCCAAGCTTAGCCATGGCAACCGCATCCTCAACTGGTGCAAGCTCGCCGTCTCCGATGATACCGTCTTCTTCGCCGCCGATTGTGCCAACTTCACATTCAACAGAAATGCCTTTTGCGTGCGCTTTTTCAATCACGATAGCCGCTTTTTCAAGGTTTTCTGCGATTGGAAGATGTGAACCATCAAACATCAATGACGAGTAACCTACTTCGATACATTCCATAGCGGCATCGAAATCGCCATGGTCAAGATGAATCGCAACAGGAACCGTGATTCCCATTGACTCAACGAGTGTTTCAATCATGACTTTACAGAGTTTGTAGCCACCCATGTATTTTGCAGCGCCCATAGAAGTTTGGATAAGCACTGGCGTTTTCTTAGCTTCTGCTGCGCGCAGAATAGCTTGAGTCCACTCAAGATTGTTTGTGTTGAAACCACCGATTGCGTACCCATTGTCACGGGCGGCTTGAATGAATTTTTCAGCTGAAACGATTGGCATAATTTTTTATGCTCCTTTTCTTTTTGATAGCTAATTATAACATTTTGTTTAAGAATTTGCAGATAGCAAAAAACCTCACAAGGAGGTTTTAGTCGTTTATTTTGTTTCGAGGATTCCGACGTGGCCGTCCTCGCGTTTATAGACAACGCTTGGCGTATTTGTGTCGCCATCTGTGAAAAGGAAGAAATCATGTCCTGACATTTCCATCTGGAGCACCGCTTCTTCAACATTCATCGGTTTCAAGTCAACATGTTTCGTGCGGACAATCGCAGGTGCCGCGTAAGCCGCCGTAACCTCATCTTTCAAGTCCGCAAACTCTTCAATGACGGGCAACGCGTTGCCTTTGGCGTTGACGCGCGTTTTATATTTGCGAATTTGGCGTGCAAGCTTTTCTTGAACAGAGTCAATCGAGCTGTACAAGTCGCGCGATTTGTCTTCTGCGCGCAGCACAAGCCGTTTCGCAGGAATTGTTACCTCAATCTTTGCAGAGCCGTCTTTATACGTTTTGAGCGATACGTGCGCGGTCATCTCGTGCGCGTCATCAAAATATTTCTCGAGATTGCTGATGCGATCCTCCACATACGTGCGCAGAGCGTCAGTGACTTCAATGTTTTCGCCACGGATATTGAATTTAATCATGAGGGTTACCTCTTTCTAATATTTCTCTAATTTTACCATTTTTCGAGAGATTTGTCAAGCTTTGGAAGCGCGTACAATTTTGAGTTGTTCGCCTGAGACGTTGACGCTGACGGTATCGCCCGATTTTATTTTCTTGCGTAAAATTTGCTCAGCAAGCGCATCCTCAAGCTCGCGCTCAATGGCTTTTCTGAGCGGTCTTGCGCCATATTCTGGATCAAAACCGACTTTTGCGAGATATTTCGTTGCGCGTGCGCTGATTTTGAGTGTCATATTCTGCGCAGAAAGCCGTGCCACAAGCGCACTTGTCATCAAAGTCACTATTTTTTGGAGCTCTTCTTGTGTTAGATTGTGGAAAACAAGCGCTTCATCAATTCGGTTCAAAAATTCGGGACGATACGTGTTTTTCAGCTCTTCAAGAATTCGTTTTTTCATTGCACCATAATCCTGCGACCAATCTTTCGCAGCAAAACCGACCGTTTTATCATCTCTAAGCGCAGTCGCGCCGAGATTTGACGTCATGATAATAATCGTATTTCTAAAATCAATTTTGCGGCCTTTGGTGTCTGTCACAAAGCCGTCATCGAGAATCTGCAGCATCACATTAAACACGTCAGGATGCGCTTTTTCAATCTCGTCAAGCAATACGACCGAATACGGTTTGTTGCGTACGCGCTCGGTCAGCTGACCGCCTTCATCATAGCCGACATAGCCTGGAGGCGCACCAATCAAGCGACTGGTCGAGAATTTTTCCATATATTCGCTCATATCCACGCGAATCAAAGCATCTTCAGATCCAAAAACACTTGCGGCGAGCGCTTTTGCAAGCTCTGTTTTCCCAACACCCGTTGGACCCAGAAAAATGAAACTTCCCATCGGACGATTGCCCGCGGAAATGCCCGAACGCGTTCTTCTAATCGCGCGGCTGACCGCAGAAATCGCTTCTTCTTGACCCACCACACGGTTGTGGAGTTCTTTTTCAAGATGCACCAGCCGCTCTGTTTCTGTTTTCGTCATCTGAGACACAGGAATTCCTGTCAGCGCTGACAGAACAAATGTCACATCTTCTTCCGTCACTTTATTGACTTTTTCATGCATTTTCGTCAGTTTATCAGCTGCAAGCGCGGCAGCTTCTATCTCGCGACGAAGCGCCTTGGCGCGTTTGATGTCAAAATTTTCAACCGCGTCTGGAAGCTGTTGGCGCAACATTTCTGTCTTCTTTTCAAGCGCCATTTTTTGCGTGAGATTACTTTTTTGAGAAATGCGAACACGCGCACAGGCTTCGTCCAAGAGGTCAATCGCCTTATCAGGCAGGCGTCTGTCAGTCCGGTAACGCACCGAGAGCTCTACCGCTGCGCGCAACGCGTCAGGCATAATCTCAACGGTGTGAAATTTTTCAAATTCTGGCGCGAGACCTGAAAGAATCTCAACCGCTTCGTCAATGGTCGGCTCTTCAACGGAAACGCGCGCCAGTCGGCGTTCAAGCGCTTCATCTTTTTCAATATATTTTTGATATTCTTTGTAAGTTGTCGCACCGATTAATCTGAAATTTCCACGCGCAAGTGCTGGTTTTAAGATATTTGCGGCATCATTGACCGACTCTTGACCACCGCCCGCGCCCATAATAGAATGCAACTCGTCAATAAAAACAAGCGTTGTTGGATCACTTGACACCTCGTCAACAATCGTTACCATGCGATCTTCAAATTCGCCGCGCAAAGAGGTTCCGGCGATGACATTAGCCATCACAAGACCCATCACGCGCACACCAGCAAGCGCTTGTGGCACATCTCCCGAGGCAATGCGCTGAGCAAGACCCTCGACAATCGCTGTTTTGCCAACGCCAGGCTCGCCGACAAGAACGGGATTATTTTTGCTGCGGCGTGAAAGAATATGAATCAGCCGCTCAATCTCCGTCGTACGTCCGATGGTCGGATCGTACGCGCCAGCACGTGCTTGCTCAGTCATATCGGTCGCAACCATGTCAAGCGTCGGCGTTTTAGAATGCGTCGTATTGCCTTTTCTGCGGCCACGCTGCGACATCGGCAGCACCGCTTTCCGGTGCCTAGCAACAGGGACATGAATATGATTTTCGGCTGTGATTTGTTTATAGAGCAAGCTAAAATTGACATCAAGATCCCTCAGAATCTGCATGGCAAAGCCATTTTTCTCAGATAACAATGCGACGAGCAAATGCTCCACGCCTATTACTTCTATTTTGTTATCTGACGCAATTTTCTGCGCGAGAGCAAGCAGCTCCTCCATGCGCGGGCTCAGCAGCATGTCTGCCTTGTTGAAAACATTATCAGACGAAAGTGCTTCAATGCGCGCCATAATGTCGTCGTATGTGAGGTTGACGCGCTCGAAATAGTCGGTTGCCATAGAATACGGCAGCGCGGCGAGCGCGGCCAAAAGGTGCGCGGTACCGACCACTTGGTAAGCCGTATTATAAGCAATATCCGCCGCCTTTTTCAATACTTTGTGCGCCGTTGGCGTGTAACTTTTTTTATCAAAAATCATACCGTTTCCCTATCCAATCTTTCCAAAATAGCTCTAAAAATGCGACTGCGTATGCTGTCAGAGACTTCACTGCTTGTCAGCGCTGACAAAAGCAAATTTCCTTCGCGCTCGGTGATGACCGTCTCGTCAAACAAAAGCTGCAGGCTGTCACCCGCCTGGCGCGCCGTCAGCGCTTGCGGCAAACGATTTTCCAGCTCTTCAATCAGCTCATGTTGCGCGCTGTAATGATATTTGACAATCCGAATATAACCGCCGCCGCCACGCTTGCTCTCGACCTCAAAACCTTTGGCGCCCGTGAAACGCGTTTTAATCACATAATTTATCTGGCTAGGCACCACGTCAAATCGGCTCGCAAGTTCCGCCCGCTGTATCTCAATTTCCTGCGCAGCTGCTTCCTGCAATAGCTGACGCAAATACGCTTCAATTAAATCTGAAGTATTTTGTGTTGACATTACCGCCCTCATTTCTGTCAGTCCTGACCATTCTTGACTATTAGTATACCACAATTTGGCGGCACAAACAAAAATCCTGAAAGTTACTTTCAGGATTTACAAGCTATCAGAATATTAGTGACTTGTTACATAATTATAGGCCTCTTGAGCGGCAATCGCACCGTCACCGACCGCTGTTGTGATTTGGCGCAATTCCTTCTCACGGACATCCCCAATCGCAAAAATGCCAGGAATCGCCGTGTGCATAGACGCATCCGTTTTCACCCAGCCCTCAGCCGTCGTGATGCCAAGCGTTTTCACAGGCTCGCTGTGCGGAATGAGCCCCACATAGATGAACACGCCACCAGCTGCAACCTCTGTTACGTCGCCCGTTTTAACATTTTTGATGACAACGCCTGTCACGCGTTTGTCATTACCGACAATCTCCTCAACAACCGAGTCCCAGATAAAGTTGATATTTTCTGTCGCAAAAGCGCGCTCTTGAATAATCTTTTGCGCACGTAATTCATCACGCCTGTGCACAATCGTTACCGTTTTTCCAAAACGTGCGAGAAACATGGCTTCTTCAACCGCAGAATCCCCGCCACCAACGACTATAATCTCTTGTCCACGGAAAAACGCACCGTCACACACCGCACAATACGACACGCCGCGCGCCCCATATTCGGCTTCGCCTGGAACGCCCAATTCGCGGTGTACAGCGCCCGTCGCAATAATCAAAGTCTTCGTATCAAAGCGCGCGTCTTCGGTCACGACCGTTTTAAAATCGCCGTGATCCTCAACGTTTTCTACAATTCCGTATTGATTCACGACACCAAGCTTTTCAAGCGGGTCATACATTTTCTGCGACAACTCGGGTCCCATCACACTTTCATAGCCTGGATAATTTTCAATCTCAGCCGTATTGTTCATTTGACCGCCAGGCGCGCCTTGTTCAAGCAGCATCACTTTCAGATTCGCGCGAGCTGCGTAAAGAGCCGCTGTCATGCCGCCAGGTCCCGCGCCTAAAATAATTAAATCGTACATTTTTTCTCCTTTACATCAAGTCTAAATGATTTTAAAGCAAACGTCAAATCATTTGCTCAGCCGAGAACGGTTCGCGCGATGACTAAAACAGCCAAAACGGCAAAGGCGAGAACGGGCGTGCTCACAAGCGAAATAATGAGCAAATCATAGCGAAATTGCTTCTTTTGCGCCTGATTCTCGTGCCGCGCGATGTACGCCAAATACCAGATGCCGTTTCCGATCACCATCAAGGCAAGCGTCGTCAAAAATGCGGGCACATAAAACTCAAAAATCAACGGAATCATCTGTTTTCAGCCACCTCCTGATAACTATTTTGATGACGCGAGACAAATTCTTGTGTGCGTGGATTTTTGGGATGCTTGAAAATCTCGTCTGGCGTACCGACCTCCAAAATAGAGCCATTTTCAAGGAAAAGAACTTTTGTTGCCACATGCGCGACAAAACTCATTTCATGGCTCACCAAAATCATGGTTTGACCAGCTCCAGCTGTCTGAACAATCGTTTCTTGAACTTCGCCAATCAGCTCTGGATCAAGCGCTGACGTGGGCTCGTCAAGCAATAAAAGCTTGGGCTGCATCGCAAGCGCGCGCGCAATACCCACGCGTTGTTTTTGCCCGCCTGACAAAAATTTCGGATAATAATCCGCACGTTCAGAGAGTCCAACAGACGCAAGCAAAAGTCGCGCGGTCTTTTCGGCTTCTATTTTAGGCAATTTTTTGACTTGCACAAGGCCTTCCATGACATTTTGCGTGGCGGTTAAGCGCTCAAACAAGTTAAATTGCTGAAAAACCATGGCCGTTTCGCGGCGCAATTCTAATATTTCCTCTTTGCTGATTGCCGAAAAGTCAACTTTGAAAGTGTCGCCAAAGTCAATTGAGCCTGAGTCTGGTGTTTCGAGATAGTTAATCGAGCGCAGAAAAGTCGATTTCCCAGCGCCTGACGCACCAATCAGCGCAATGACATCATTTTCAGCAATATCAAGGGATAAATTGTCAAGCACTTTGACACCGTTGTAGGTTTTTGATAAATTTTTTATTGAAATCATCTTATCTCCCCTCAAATCGTGCGGTATCAGAGTTCACGCTTCGCTTGACGTCGCCTGCTTTGGGCTGACGAAACGGATCGAGCGTGCCAGAAATGCCTTTATTGCGCGGCATGCGAATTTCTAAGCGATTTTCGATAAAGCGAATGAGTAATTCCATGAGAATAGAGAGCGGCCAGTAAAGCAAAGCGACGGCTAGATACGCTTCAAATTGGCGGTAGTTCGAGCCTGAGACGATAGCCGCCTGCGCAGTCATTTCCACGACAGAGACGGCAAAGGCAAGCGACGTGCCTTTTAAGAGCCCGATGAGTGAATTGCCAAGTGGTGCAGTCGCGACGCGCGCGGCTTCTGGCAGTGTCACGCGTTTGAAAACTTGGAAATCTGTCATTCCGAGAGATTTTGCGGCTTCGATTTGCCCCACATCGACGGACTGAATCGCCGCGCGAATGGTCTCTGAATTGTACGCCATTTCATTGACGGTAAAAGCGAAAATCGCGAGCACGAGCGGTGGAATCGCATTGATGTTGTAATTTGTGCCGTAATTCAGGTTAATGCCGTTTAAAATTAGCGGAAAACCTGTATAAACGAGGAAAAGTTGCACGTAAATCGGCGTGCCGCGCACGAAACTGACAAATAAAGCACGCAACGGATTTAAAATGGGCACTTTATTGATTTTTATCAGCGCAAGTAAAAGCCCAAATAGAAGCCCCAAGATGCCTGACACAAGCATGATAACAAGAGTGACTGGAATTGCCGACGCAATGGGTCCGAAATCACCGATGAATGCGCTCCAGTTGAAAATTTGCGTGAAAAAGAGTGACCAAAAGGCTGTAAAATCGTACTTTCCGGGAATGATGAGAAAAGGCAAAATGAGGGCTGCAAGTACAACCAGCAGCACCCCACCTCCAATCAAATAAGAAATTCCTTTTTTCATTTGAACATCTCTGCTTTCGGTACGAAATCACCACCGAGATATTTCTCGGAAAGTTTTTTCAGTGTGCCGTCCGCTTGCAATTCTTTCAGGACTTTATTGACTTTTGTCTGAAGCGTCGTGCCTTCAGACGTCTTTGCAAAGAGCAAATATTCATAGCCGTCGTGCTCGGGATCGCCAGACGTCGTCGTCACGTTTTGGACTTTGACTTTGCTCGCAAAGCCCATGTCTTTGATAGTTGACTCAAGTGAAATGCGGTCATAGAGGACAAAGTCGATTTTGCCAGTCGCGACATCGTTCAAGCGATTTGAGAATGGTGTTTGTCCGCTGACGAAATTCATTTTGATTTGTTTGTCAGCTGACACCGTGGCATTGTAAGCTTTGATGGATGTTGTATAATTTGACGCGGGCATGCCTTCTGTTGTCTTGCCTGCCAAATCTGAGAGCTTCGATGCTTTGATGGTGCTTGAAGACGCAACGGCGATGGCGTTGTTTGAAAGGCTTAAAGGCGAGCTGTAAGCATATTTTTCAGCGCGCGCGGCCGTCCAGCCAAAATCATTGGCAGCCAGTTGAATGCGGCCGTTGTCAAGCGATTGCGTGATGGAATTAAAATCCATTATTGTGAAATTCAGTTTATATTCGGGAAGTTTTGCAAAAACGGCACGCGTCACTTCAATATCGTATCCTGTCAATTTACCATTTTCTGAGTAGTCAAATGGCTTGGTTGCACCGTCTGTGCCGATATTGATGGTGGTTTGATTGGTGCTTTTTTTCGCGCCGGAACTACATGCCGCAAGTACCAATGCTGCTGACACAACGGCCGCAACTCCTAAAAAGCGCTTAACAGTAAGCTTGAATGAGTGTTTCATGTGATACCTCCGTATAGTTATTCCAGCAAGCTGGTTATTTTATTATACCATATCTTTTAAGAAATGTATAAGATGTTTGACATCTTGCCAAATAAAAAACTCTGTCAGCGCTGACAGAGCTTTCTGCGTTAATTTTTGTCTTAGAGTGTCAAGACTTGTCCGACGGCGAGTTGATTGCCGTTTGTGAGACCATTAGCTGCGGCAAGCTGGCTCGCTGTGGTGCCATTTGCAGCCGCAATCGCTGACAGAGTATCGCCGGATTGAACCGTGTAAGTAGCAGTACCAGAAGTCGTGGTCGTTGAAACACCACTTGCTGAAAGCTGTAGCACTTGTCCCGCCAAAAGCAAACTGTCAGTCGAGAGGCCGTTGAGTGACGCGAGTTGCTCGGCCGTCATGCCATTTGCCTGCGCAATCGACCAAAATGAATCGCCTGCCTGAATCGTGTACGTACCCGTTGCCGCGCTGTTTGCGCTGACAGAAGTCGTCGTGCCTGACGCGCCTGACCCGAGCTGCAGCACTTGCCCAGGCGTAATCGTGCTGCCTGTATTCATGCCGTTTGCAGCGGCAAGTTCATCAGCTGTCAGCCCGTTTGCGCTTGCAATTGACCAAAAAGAATCGCCCGCTTGCACCGTGTAAGTGCCGCCAACTGACGCAGCCGTTGGTGTCGCTCCGGCTGGCGTTGTTGCGCCGCCACCGTCATAGGCTGTCAAATCGTAAGTCGCAATCACATTGTTGAGCGCTGCCGCATAATTGGGATCCGTCGCATAATGTCCCTGAAGTGCCGCCGTCGCATCCTGATAGCTGCCCGTATTTGCGCGCAGCGTACCTGGATAATAAGTCGCGAGGAGCGCCGCGTGCGCGTCAAACGACTCGGCCATCGAGTCGTACACTTGGAATTTTTGCACGACCGTTTCTGCCGTGCCGTTGATGTACTCTGTCGTCGGCAAATCAACGCCCACGCCGCTCGTGTATTTCACGCCAAAATAATTATTGTACTCCGACGCGAGCTGGCTTTGCCCGCTTCCTGACTCGATAATCGCTTGCGCAATCATGACTGACGGATACAGGCCATACTCATTTGCGACAGGCACCGCGCTTTGCGCGAATTGTGAAATGGTTGCCGCCGAGGCCGTCACGCCGCCAATGCCGACTGAGCCAAAGACGACCGCCGCGCCAATGAGTGCTTTTTTCTTTTTGTTCATCTTATCCCCTCTATTTACTTGACTTTTATTTCAATCTGTTTTATTATATCACAAATTAAGATAACTGCTCAACAATTTGTCTAGCAATACTCAAAAATTGTTCCATTTCAGTCATTGTGTTCGTCGCGTCTAAGGAAATCCGAACGGCGCTCGTGGCAAGTTCTGGCTTGACGTGCATCGCCATGAGCGTTCCTGCCGCCGCATTTTTCTTTGAGCTGCAAGCGCTCGTCGTCGAAAGATAAATCTCATAGTGCTCAAATGCGTGCACGACCACTTCGCCGCGAATACCGCGAATGCCCCACGTCAAAATAGCCGGCGCAAAAGCGTCCATCGCGCTAAAAATTACCACATTTGGCAAGTCTGTCAGCGCTGACAGAAGCACTTTTTTCATCTGATAAATGTGCGCACGCTTTTTTTCGTCGTCTGTCAGCTGCAAACGTAGCGCTTTTGCCGTCGCCGCAATGCCTGCAAGATTCTCTGTTGTTGAGCGGCGATTTTCCTCTTGGCCCCCGCCGTGAAGGAGCGGCGTCAGGCGTTTGCCGTCTTTTGCGATAACAATACCCACGCCGCGTGGCCCGTGAAATTTGTGCGCTGACAAGGTCGCAAAATCAACACGCGACACCAGCCAGTCACTGACAGGAATTTTCCCGATCGTTTGCACCGCGTCCACATGAAAACTCACATTTGGCCTGTCCGCTAGCACTTCTGCAATCTCGCGAATGGGCTGAATACTGCCAATTTCATTATTGACAGCCATAACAGACACCAAAATCGTGTCATCACGCAACATTTCGCGGACGCTATCAGCCGAGACAAAACCATCAGCGCTGACAGGAATTTCCTCAACGTCAAACCCCTGCGTCGCAAGCCATGCCGCCGCATTTTTCACAGCTGGATGCTCAATCGCCGAAATCAAAAGATGCTTGCCAAATCGCGCCTTTTCCCACGCGACGCCTTTTAAGATCCAATTATCGCCCTCGGTGCCGCCGCTCGTGAAAAAAATTTCAGACGGCGCAACGCCCAATAATTCTGCAATCTGCCGTCTGCTTGCTTCTAACAAACGCGTCGCTTTCCCACCTAAATTATGTAAACTCGACGGATTTCCCATAAATCGCGTCGCAACTTCTTTGTACGTTTCAAGCGCCGCAGGCACCATCGCCGTCGTCGCACTATTGTCAAGATAAATGATTGCCGTTTCCCCATTTCTTAAAATCTTTTTTGATTGCGTTTTATATTTCTCATGCTCTAGGTAAGAAAGAAAAATTGCATAAGATAAAATGATGTCCCTAACAAAATTATTACATTAAGAACATTTAGCCCAATTCTCAAAAACCTGTTATTATTTGAAGAATAAACTGTTCTATATACAATACCGGCTATAAGCATCACTACTGGGAGAACAAAAATATAGGTTCTACTTCCTTCACTTACTGGGGTAGTCAATATATAATTAAAGTTAATTTTTATTGTTTCTGGAAGTCTAAAAAATAAAATTCCTGCAATCACAAGCTCAAGAAATCCCCAGAAAATAAAAATATACGAAAAATCGATTTTTCTCATTGTTAGATTTTGTCCTTTCATATAAAATAAAACACAAAAATGAAGCAAACAGTACAAGCCCGTATCACTTCATTATCAAGCCCTTTTCCCCATTTCTTAAAATCTTTGAAAAGTCGCAAAATAGTTGCATTAGCCAATACTTGCACCATTTGGCAGATTTTTGTCAGCTGTCAGCACTTTGAGCGCGCCATCAAATTCGGCAGACAAAATCATACCTTCTGACACGTATTTTTTCATCATCTTCCGCGGTGCCAAGTTCGCGACAATCTGGAGTTTTTCGCCGACCAATTTTTCTGGTTCAGGGTACCCTTTTGCGATGCCTGACAAAATCGTGCGCGGTTTGCCCTCGCCCGCGTCCACTGTGAAAATCAAAAGTTTGTCTGAGCCCTCAACTTTTTTGGCGCTGAGCACTTCTGCCACACGCAAATCCACTTTATCAAAGTCATCAAAGACGATTTCCTTTTTGAGAACAGCAATAGCAACGGCTTTTGCCTCTTTTTCACTGCCCGCAGCCATTTGCTCCTTGATATACGCGACTTCTTCCTTCATGTCAAGGCGCGGGAAAATCGGTTCGCCTTTAATCGCCACCGCATTTTTGAACGTATAACCAAACGCCACGCCATCAATTGCAAAGCTTGTCTCGTCAAGGCCCAATTGCGCAAAAATCTTCTCGCTTGTCGTGTGAATAAACGGCTGCAAAAGCGTCGCCGACAAGCGCAAATTTTCCATCAAATGATACAAAACACCATTTAATTCGTCCGCTTTTGTGTCGTCTTTTGCAAGCAGCCACGGCGCTTTCTCGTCAATAAATTTGTTCGTGCGCGCGATAAAATTCCAAACAGCGCCGAGCGCGCTATTGAACTGAAATTTATCCATGGCCGCATGATACGTCGCCGCGGTCGCCAGCCAATCGCTATGCAAAAGATTCGCGCTCACTTTGCGTACGTGCCCGCCTTGATATTGGTTCACCATCGCGATGGTTCGGTTCAAAAGATTGCCAAGGTCATTTGCGAGATCGTAGTTGATGCGCGCCACAAAATCCTCTGGCGTGAAAATCCCGTCCTGTCCAAAGCTAATCTCGCGCATCAGGTAATAGCGCACCGCATCAAGCCCATATTTGCCAACCAGCATCTCAGGATAGACAACATTGCCTTTTGACTTCGACATTTTGCCGTCTTTCATGAGCATCCAGCCGTGCCCGAACACTTGTCTAGGCGGCTCAAGACCAAGCGCATGCAACATAATTGGCCAATAAATCGTGTGAAACCGCACGATTTCCTTACCCACCATGTTAATACCAGGCCAAAATTTTTGGAAAAGCGAATCGTCATCTGAGCCGTATCCAAGTGCTGTGATGTAGTTGAACAGCGCGTCCAGCCAGACATAAACGACGTGCTTCGGGTTTGATTTGACAGGAATGCCCCAGGTGAACGTCGTGCGTGAAACCGCGAGATCTTCAAGGCCTGGCTTGATGAAATTATTGATCATTTCATTTTTGCGAATCTCGGGCTGAATAAAATCGGGGTGCGTCTCGTAATAATCCAAAAGCCAGTCCGCATATTTTCCCATGCGGAAGAAATATGACTCTTCTTCGACCCATTCGACTTCGTGATCACTCGGCGCAATGCCACCTGTGACATTGCCCGCTTCGTCTTTAAAGACAACTTTTAGCTGCGTTTCCGTAAAGAATTCCTCGTCGCTGACAGAATACCAGCCCGCATATTTCCCGAGATAAATATCATCTTGCGCCAGCAATTGCTCAAAAATTTTCTGAACAGCCGCTTCGTGGTAAGCGTCCGTCGTACGAATAAATTTGTCATAGCTGATATCAAGAATTTTCCAAAGTTTTTTGACGTCGTTAGCCATCGGATCCAGATATTCTTTGGGTGTCAGCCCGGCTTCCTCAGCTTTGCGCTGAATTTTCATGCCGTGCTCGTCAAGCCCTGTCAAATAGAACGTATCAAATCCCATCAGCCGCTTATAGCGCGCCAAAACATCGCACGCAATCGTCGTATAACTCGAGCCCAAATGCAATTTCCCCGAGGGATAATAAATCGGTGTCGTAATATAAAAAGTTTTTTCGTTCGTCATGAGCAAATGAGCTCCTTCTAAAATAAGATGGTTCAATTATAACACGATTTCTGCTATACTTAAAGTCATGAAATCAACTGCTCAAATCATCAAATTCGCGCTGCCAGCTGTGATGGAAAATTTCTTGCAAATGCTGATTGGCTTTGTGGACACGTTTCTCGTTGCGCACATTGGACTTGCAGCGATTTCTGCGGTAACCGTTGCGGGCACGGTCATTCTCATTTATCAGGCGCTTTTCATCGCGCTTGGCAGCATGATTTCGAGCCTCGTCGCTAAACAATGGGCCGAAAAACGCGACACCGCACTTTTTGAACACAGCGCGCTCAAATTAACCCTCTTAATCGGGCTTGGGCTTGGGCTTTTCACGCTGCTTGCGGCTTCTCCCATGCTCACGCTTTTTGGCGCCGAGGGAAGCGTCCACCAGCTGGCACTTCTTTATTTGCTTCTTGTCGGCGGATTTATTCTGCTTCTTGCGCTGATGACAAGCCTTTCGGCCATTTCGCGTGCGCACGGTAATACGCGGCTTCCGATGTGGGCAAGTCTTACGACAAACGGTGTTAATATCGCACTTGCGGCACTTTTTATTTTCATTTTTCATTGGGGCGTTGCGGGCGCGGCAATGGCGACCGTTTTCGCGCGTCTCATAGGAACTGCGCTGCTTTTTGTCAGCTTACAGCGGCGTTTGAACATTCATTTTCGGCTGTCAGCGCTGATAAAAACGCCTGTCAGTCGCAAATTAGTTCGTCAAGCGCTGCCAGCAGCTGGTGAGCGGCTTTTCATGCGCCTAGGCGATTTGCTGCTGTTCATTTTGATTCTTTCGTTTGGCAATGCCGTTTACGCGGGAAATGCCATCGGCGAAAGTATCACACAATTCATCTACATGACCGGTTTTGGACTCGCGACAGTCACTGTTGTCCTTGTCGCTGAGCAATTTGGCATGCAAAATCGCGCGCTGATTGCCAGACTCATTCGGCAAACTTTTTGGCTGTCAGCGCTCTCAATGGGCGTCATTTCTGGTAGTCTTTGGTATTTTTCAAGCGTTTTAAGTGGTTTTTTCACGTCAGACAGAACGGCGATTGCGGCAAGCAACACCGTTATCTTGTACAGTTTCATCGCGAGCTTTTTTGTTGCGGGCACGCTGACCTACACGGCGGCGTTTCAGGCAATTGGCAAACCTAAGCTGCCATTTTGGGCAACGACGCTCGGCGTGCTCTTTTTTCGGCTGGCCGTAGGCTTTCTTTTTGGAATTTTCTTTCGCCAAGGCCTTGCAGGCGTGCAGCTGGCAATCATCTTAGACAATATTTTCAGATTTATTTTTCTAAAGCTGAGTTGGCAAAACGCATTTCAAAAATTGCCGTAAATTTGGTATAATCACTTCATGACAAAAAAATTTATTTCGTGGAATATCGACTCGCTAAACGCCGCGCTGACAGGCAGCTCTCCGCGCTCTGAACTTTCAAAAGAGGTGCTGAAAAGTCTGGCTGACAAAGAGCCCGATG
>JAIRUZ010000007.1 GCA_031254115.1 Streptococcaceae bacterium | reverse complement strand
GCAAGATTTGCAATGGCGACATTGGTTACATCTTGTGTCAGCCCAGCCTTTTTCACCTTGTCGCGCAAGATAGACGCGCCCATGGCTGATGAACCCATGCCCGCGTCACAGGCAAAGATAACATGCTTCACAGCCGTGAAATCGCCCGACGCAACAGGCGCCGCTTGACCTTTGGCAACTGCTTTAGCACCCGCGACTGTCGCTTGCGCTTCTGCCAACTGAGAATCGTCCACAAGAGATTTGTCATTTTTGAGAATGAAAGCTGCAACAAGAAATGATACCGCTGCGGCTGCGGCCACAGCAATCGCTATTTTGACGAAGTTCATAATACCGCCCGCCGCTGGTGCCGTTCCTTGAAGTGCAATCGCGATAATTGAGCCTGGAGCTGCTGGTGCAACCAGACCTGTATTTAAGATATTATTTGTGAAGGTACCTGTAACGCCACCTGCCATGACAGCAAGGAAAAGCGCTGGTTTCATCATCACGTAAGGGAAATAAATCTCGTGAATACCGCCGATAAATTGGATGATAATCGCCCCTGGAGCCGTTGATTTTGCAGAACCTTTCCCAAACACCCAGAAAGCAAGCAAAATGCCAAGTCCTGGGCCGGGATTTGCTTCAAGCAAGAACAGTATTGATTTCCCCGCTGTTTTAACTTGCTCAAGACCAAGCGGCGTTAAAATACCATGGTTTATAGCATTATTCAAAAAGAGAATCTTTGCTGGCTCAATAAAGAGATTCGCCAATGGAATTAAATGGGCATTGATGAGAGCCTGAACGCCATCGTGTGCGATATTCGTAAAGAATGTAACAAATGGTTCAACGACTTTGTAAGAAATAATCGCAAGGAAAAGTCCCATAAAACCAGCCGAAAAATTATTTACCAACATTTCAAGACCTGTTTTGATGTGCGGCGTTACCCAGTTATCAAATTTCTTTTGGCACCAACCACCAAGAGGTCCCATAGCCATAGCACCCAAAATCATGGGAATACCAGGGCCAACCGCCGCCGCAACAAACGACCCAAAGGCGGCAATGGCACCGACAACGCCGCCACGATCACCGCCATAAACATTTTTACCGCCCGTATAAGCAATTAAAAGTGGAATCATGTAAGTCAGCATGGGACCAATAACATTTGCGATTTCAGTCGTGAATGGCTTTGTCGCAGGCCAAATGGAGACAATCCAACCGCCTGGCGTCAGGAAAAGTGACGTGATAAATCCCCAAGCAATCAATGCCGGAATATTGGGCATGATCATGTTGGAGAGGAAAGTCCCAAATTTTTGCACGCGGACTTTCAGTGAAACTGTTTCTGTCATGAGAAACCTCCTAATTAATGTGATATTATTACGCCTCTATTATAAACCGTTTTCACGAAAATTGCACGTGTCAACTAATGAAACCGTCTCATAAAAAAGCATTCGGGAAATGACCGAATGCTTTTTCTTTTTTAGGCTTTTTGAGTTTTTCGTTGGATGAGTTTGACCGCTTCGACGATGAGAATAACAGAGAAGCTCATGAAGAAAACCATGCCCCATTGCGGAAGGTCAAGGTGCGAGACGTGGAAAATGGCGTTAAGGGCTGGAACGAGCACAACTGAGGCGAGCAAGATGAAGCTCACGAGAATGGATCCGTTAAAAGTGCGCGATTTAAACGCGCCAACGGTAAAAATGGAAGCGTGAATTGATTTGACATTGAACGCGTGAAAGAGTTGAATCAAGCCCAGAGTGACAAAACTCATGGTGAGCGCATCTTGGTGCATGAGGGTTTGATTGCCCGGATGCTCTGGAAAGGCGAGCGCAAGCCCATAAACGCCGATGGTTAAGAGCGCTTGCACGAGACCTTGGTAAATCGTGGAGGAAAGCACACCGTTGCTAAAGAAGCTGGCTGCTTTTCCGCGCGGCTTTTCTTGCATGACGCTGGGCTCACCTGGCTCAACACCGAGCGCAATCGCTGGAAATGTGTCTGTGACCAGATTAATCCAGAGCAATTGGACGGGGAGCATGACGTCCCAACCAAGCATCGTTGCCGTGAAAATCGTGAGTACTTCAGCGGTATTGGCTGACAGCAGATACTGAATCGTTTTTTGGATATTGGCAAAGACTTTGCGGCCCTCGCGCACGGCGGTGATAATCGTCGCAAAATTGTCATCGGCGAGCACCATATCTGACGCGCCTTTTGAGACTTCGGTGCCTGTGATACCCATGCCAATGCCGATATCAGCTTGCTTGAGCGCGGGCGCATCATTGACGCCATCGCCTGTCATGGCAACGATTTTGTTTTGATTTTGCCAAGCCTTGACAATGCGCACTTTGTGCTCAGGCGACACGCGCGCATAAACGCTGTACTGGCTGACAACGGCAGCAAAGTCAGCGTCAGACAGCGCATCGAGCGCTGCTCCCGTCAGCACTGCATCATGCGAACTTTCGTCCAGAATGCCCAGACGTTTCGCGATTGCTTCGGCCGTGTCTTGGTGATCGCCTGTAATCATAATCGGGCGAATGCCAGCCGCTTTCGCTGTTGCGACCGCGCCTTTTGCCTCTTCACGCTCGGGGTCAATCATACCAACAAGCCCTGCGAAAGTCAGCTCATTTTCAAGTTCTGTCAGCGCTGACGGAATCTCCGAAATGATCTTGCACGCCATCATCAGCACGCGCAGCGCTTCGTGCGCCATGGCAGAATTTTGCGTGAGAATCTCAGGAGCTTTCTCTGCCAATTTTTCGTAGAGTCTGTCTGGCGCGCCTTTTGTTGCCACGAGAAACTGGCCGTCTGGTAGCTGGTGCACCGTTGTCATCAGCTTGCGGCCGCTGTCAAATGGCAATTCCGCGACGCGCGGAAAATCTGTCAGCGCTTGCGAAAGATCAAAACCTTGCGCGAGACTGTACGCAACGAGCGCTGTTTCCGTCGGATCGCCAATCAGCGCGCCGTCAGCCGCGATTTTGGTGTCATTGGCAAACGACATAATCTGCAGCGTTTCGTCAGTCGCGCCCCAGAGCTTCTCGACCGTCATTTGATTCAGCGTGAGCGTGCCAGTTTTATCAGACGCGATAATTTCTGTCGAGCCAAGCGTTTCAACGGCTGGCAGCTTTCTGACAATCGCATTTTTTTGCGCAAGCACTTGCGTGCCAAGCGACAAAACAATCGTGACAATGGCAGGAAGCCCTTCTGGAATTGCTGCCACCGCAAGCGCCACGGAAACCATCAGACCTTCCAGAACATTGTTTTGCGTGAGCTCGTGCAGCCGCAAAATATGCACAACAAACGTCACCGCCGCAATGCCCAAAATCGCCCATGTCAATACTTTTGAGAGGCGATTCAGGTTTTGTTTGAGCGGCGTTTCGGTTTCATCAGCTGCCTCAATCATGCCCGCAATTTTCCCGACTTCCGTCGTCATACCTGTTGCCACAACCACACCGACAGCCCGACCGTACGTGACATTCGTGGACTGATAAGCCATATTCACGCGGTCGCCGAGCCCGCTGTCAGCTGCAACATGCGCGCTCGCGTCTTTTTCAACAGGCACCGATTCGCCTGTCAGCGCAGATTCTTCGATTTTGAGACTGGCGGATTCAAGCAAACGAAGATCCGCAGGCACCACATCGCCCGCTTCCAGCAGCACAATATCGCCTGGCACCAAGTCTTTTGAGTCAATTGTCTCAACCGCGCCGCTACGCTTGACGCGCGCCGCAGGCGACGCCATTTTCTTAAGCGCCTCAATCGCCGCCTCCGCCTTGCCTTCTTGATAAACACCAAAAACCGCGTTGACAATCACGACAAGCATAATGATAATCGCGTCCGAGAGATCGTGCCCGCCGCTCGTGACGACTGACAGCACCGCCGCAAGCAACAGAACAAGAATCATCAAATCCTTGAATTGCTCAAAAAACTTGACGATGAGCGTTTTTCTTTTGGCTGCCGCAAGCTCATTGCGCCCGTATTTCGCAAGCCTGTCAGCCGCCTCGGCAGCCGACAAACCATCTCCGTCAGCTGCGAGCGCTTTTAAAACATCTTCTTGCGATTGATCGTAGTCAGTCATTTTCCCTCCAAAGCTCACAGGATTAAAAAGAGACCTGTGGCGCGTTGCCACAAGTCTCGCCGTTATGGAATGCCGAGCTTTCGCTGTACTGACGACATTTCCCCGCTTGCGCGTTAGCTACTCCCTTGAGTCTCCCAAATTATACCAAAAATCAGGCGGTTGTCAAGGCCGTTTCGCTGCTGCCACCAAAGCCGAGAATTTGCGATTGCTTTACCAGCTTGATAGCAAGTTCTGTCAGCGCTGACAGAACCAAATTTGCCTCGTCGTTTTTCTCCAAGATAACAGAAAAAGCGAGAAAGCACATGTCTCTCTCGCTTAAACGGAACTCTTTTATCTTAATACTGATCCAACAAGAGTTGTTTCAACTCTTCAATCTTTGGTTGGCGTGGATTGGCTGGTGTGCATTGATCGTCATAAACCAAATCAGCCAGCTTGTCAATCGAGCGCTCCAAATGCTTTTTGTCAACGCCATTTCCGCCCAGCGTGATATCAATGTCAATGCTGTCTGTCAGTTTCTTAAGCTCTTTAATCAAGCTTTCAACCAACTCTGCATCTGTTTTGCCTGGGAAGCCCATAAATTTCGCGATTTCTGCGTAATCCGCTTGGGCGCGGTAGGTTTCATAGCGCGGATAAGGCGTGCGCTTCACATTGCCTGTCACGGCGTTAAACTTGATAACATGCGGCATGGCAATCGCAATTGCAAGACCGTGCGGCAAACCGAACTCGCCACCTGTTTTGTGCGCGAGCGAGTGATTGATACCAAGGAACGCATTGGCAAAAGCCATACCAGCAAGACACGCTGCATTGTGCATATTTTCACGCGCTTTTTGGCCTTCTTTGGTTGGGTGCGCTGGATCATAATTGTACGAGGTTGTCAAATTTTCAAAAATCAATTTGATAGCTTGCAGCGAAATTGGTTTCGTGTAATCACTTGCCATAACAGAGACATACGACTCAAGTGCATGGCTCATCGCGTCAATGCCTGACCAAGAAACTGTGCGTTTTGGCACTGTCATGACGAACTCAGGGTCAACGATTGCCACTTGCGGCGTCAATTGATAGTCAGCAAGCGGATATTTCACGTGCGTCTCGTCATCCGTGATAACGGCAAACGGCGTGACTTCTGATCCTGTACCAGACGTCGTCGGAATTGCCACCATTTGCGTTTTGTGTGGGTGGTAGAATTTCACAATACGTTTGCGAATATCCACAAATTTTTGTGCAAATTCTTCAAACAAATGTTTCAGGGATTCGTCATCAGACAAGTCCGCTTCGCCGCGGCTTGCGTATTCATAGATTAAACGACCTACCTTACCAGCATCAAGGGCTGAACCGCCGCCAATCATAATCACTGAATCAGGCTCAAAATCTGCCATTTGGCGCGCAATATCAATCGCTTGGCTAAGAAGCGGGTCAGGCTGTACATTGCTGTAAATATGCGCTTGCACAGGCTCTGGGCGAACCGCCAATTGCTCCATCACTTTATCAACAAAGCCAAATTTGACCATGCCAGGATCCGCAACGATAAAGGCGCGGTGGATATGCGGCAATTCCTGCAAGTAGCTGATTGAGTTTTTCTCGTAGTAAATTTCTTTTGGTAAGCGAACCCATTGTGGGCGATTACGACGCTTAGCCACGGTTTTAACATTCAAAAGATCGTATGTGCTTAAGTTATGAGATAAGCTGTTTTTCCCCCAAGATCCAGTTCCGAGCGTCAACGATGGACGCATTGCATCTGTGTAAATATCACCCACGCCGCCGATAGAATCGGGCTGATTGACAAGAATACGAGAAGCTTCAACAAGCTCGCCATATTCTTTGACAAACGGATCATCCATTGCGCCGATTTGAATCGCAGCATTATGTCCTGCGCCTTGATAATGCAAGAGGCTGCGCACGATTTGCGTGCCTTCTTCGCGCGATTTGGATTTGTAAATAGAAAGAAGTGGGCTGAGTTTCTCAGACGACAACGCCTCGCCAATATTCTTCTTGTCAAGCTCAAACAACAGTACATCTTTGCCTTCAGGCACTTTAACGCCCGCTTGCTCGGCAATCCAACGACCGCTGCGACCCGCAACAGGCCCCGTTACGCCAAAGCCTTCCTCGCCGCGCGCAACAAAAACGAAAGCTTCGATTTTCTTGTAATCTGCTTTGGGCACAAGATACGCGCCTTGATCCTGCATTTTTTGCATGAATTCGGCGTAAACTTTGTCAGAGACGACGGCTGAATTTTCCGTCGCACAGATCATCCCATTATCAAAACGTTTTGAAAGCAATAAATCTTCAACAGCGCGTTCGACGTTCGCTGTCTCGTCAATGAAAACAGCACCATTGCCCGCACCAACCCCGAGAGACGGATTGCCTGACTTGAGCGCAGCATTGACCATGCCTGGGCCGCCTGTCGCAAGAATGGTTGCGATGCCTGGGTTCTGAATCAACGCGGTTGTGTTGTCAAGACTTGGCACTTCGACCCATTGAATGAAGTCTTTTGGCGCGCCAGCTTCAACTGCGGCTTCGTACACGATTTGCGCCGCATGGCTTGAACATTTTTGCGCTTGTGGGTGGAATGCGAAGACGATGGCGTTACGCGTTTTCGCCGTCAGCATCGACTTGAAGATAGCCGTTGACGTTGGATTTGTTGTTGGGACAATACCCGCGAGAACACCGAGCGGGCTTGCAATTTCAACCGAGCCTGCCACTTTGTTTTCTGCGATAACGCCGACTGTTTTGTCGTTCATAATCGCATGATAAACGGATTCTGACGCAAAACGATTTTTTGTGTCTTTGTCCTCGACAACGCCGCGGCCTGTTTCGTTGACCGCTTCGTGTGCAAGCTCAAGCGAATGTTCGCCACCCGCGAGCGCCATTGCAGCAACGATTTTGTCAACTTGCTCCTGCGTGTAGCCAGAAAAGATTTCAACCGCTTTTTGCGCCTTCTTGACTAAGCCGTCTGTGTATGCAACAGCCGCCTCGAAAGCTTTTGTTTTTTCCGCGTCAGTTAGCGGCTTTTTAGCCGATTTTACTGACGCTTTTTGGGGTGTTGTTACCATTTTATTCCTCCTTGTGAATATTTTCACATTATTGATTATATCAAATTTTTTATGATATGTCAACACGTAGTTTGAAAATTTGACAAACAAAGTTTTGAATCCGCTTACATTTCTTTTGAAAAATAAAATGCAAACGCATTTATTTTCTAAAAAAGGAGAGGACGGGATTCGAACCCGCGAATGGTATAACCCATTACACGCTTTCCAAGCGTGCTCCTTCAGCCACTCGGACACCTCTCCAAATGGTTTTCCAACCTCTGCCATTATATCAAATTTTTGAAATTTATGGGCTTGCAAAAGTATAAGAACTGCCATTCACGAGTATCACGGTTGTTTTATCAGCGCTGACAACAACGCGGCCTTTGTCAAATGTGACAGCGCCCAACTTTCCCGACAATGCGTTTTTGGAGTCAGTCGCCATCAGCTGCGCCGTGGCATAATTTTGCGTCGCTTTGAGATTTTTGTAGGTCTCCACTTCGGCTGACAGGTAAAATTGCAGCAGCAAGCCAAAAATGATGCTCATAATCAGGGCGTAGAGGAGGATGCCGGCGTGAGCTTTTCTTGGGCGTTTGGTTTTTCTTGGAATTTGTATAAAAATGTGCGTGTCCCTCCTTTCTGAAAATCAAGTGTGAGTGTCAAAATATGCGCGGCGCTGACAGAAATTTGCGCGCTTTTGATGCCGTAAATCATGGGCTGATAGCCTTGTCCCGCGGCATTTGTCTTTCTAAAATCAGACGCATTTGAGAGTCCATAGCGATAGGTGCCCGATTTTTGAAGGTATAAAAAATGGCTGTCAGCACTGACAAATTGGCTGCCATCAAGCTCGGCGCGAAATTGGACGCAAAAACTTTGCCAATCTTGCGCGGTTTGATTTTGCATCAGTTGCGTCTCGTGGCGAATAAGCTTTGCCAGCCCTTCGATAACGAGCACGCTGCCAGAGAGCACGAAGAGCGCAACGAGACACTCTAAAAGTGTAAAGGCTTTACTTTTCAAGCGGCTCAATCTTTTGAATTTCAAGTGTCAAAAGCTCCTTTCCGCGCGTCTGCACCGTTAGCGTTTTGTCTGATTGCGCGATGGTTACGGCGACGCCGTTTGCTTCAATTTTTGATTGATTCGTCGCAAGCGCCATTTGCGCGACGTTGAGCGCCTCAATGCGCGCGTTGTCAGTCGCAATCGCCTTGTGACTGTTTGAAATTTGTGTGAGCAAAATGCCCGTGACAGCTGACAAAAGCGCAAGCGTCAACAAACTTTCAAGCAAAATATACGCTTTAGCTGACCGTTTTCTTGAATTTTCCATTTCCCATCTCCAACTGATAGATGACCGTCTGGTGCGCCGCCGGCAAGTAAAACTGCAGCTTTTGCAAGCTTGAATTATTGCCGTGTGTGTCAAACGTGACCGTGAAATTCGCCGCCGAAACTTCTTTTGGGAGCGCGAGCGTTTCGTTTAAAAACGTCAAATGGCCGTCTGACAGCGACAGATTTTCTGTGTGTGCGCTTGCGGCGGCTTGATATTGCACGCTTTTGTAGTCTTGCTCAAATTGCGCAAGAAATAATTCGCCGCGCACGACCGACACAACATTTCCCATGGTGCCCGAAAAACAGACGATCAGAAAACTTGTAATCGCAAGCACCAGCAGGCTCTCAAGCAACGTAAACGCTCTAGCCCGCAATTTCACGGGTCTCGCCTGCATGTTCTTTGTAATATTCATTGTATTCGTCCGCCTGTTTTTGCGTGATGTCGCCTGCTCCTGTCAGCGCTGACAGAGTCGGCGTATCCGTGTGATCAAGCGCATAGAGCTCGGCTTGCGACTCAACGACCTTGACAACTGCCGCGCGCCCCGTATTTTTAACGCTGTCTTTTTGCTTGGCCAAATTTGGCACAAACAATAAAATCAAAATGCTGATGATTAATAGGACGACGAGCATTTCAATCAACGTGAATCCTTTCACTTTCTTTTTCATAGTATCTCCTTTTTTATAGTACATTGTTCATAGATGAGTAAATCGGCAGCAGCATCGCGGCGTAAATGAGCACAATGGCAAGCGCGACAAAGAGAAAAACAAGCGGCTGAATCCAAGCCATCGCACGATTGCAACGCTCAAAGAAGCGCGCCCAACATTCATCTGCGTAAAGCGCAAGCTCCACACCGAGCTTTGATTTGAGCTCGCCGTACGCGATAATCAGCGCGAGTTCAGGCGTGAAAAATGAAAAGCGCGCAATTTCATCACTAAACGCATGCCCTGACAAGAACGATGCCGCAAGCGTTTCTCCGACTTCTTGAAATAAGCGATTTTTCTCGGTACGCATGAGCGCAACGACTTGCTGCAAATCAAGTCCCTGCGAAATCAAAAGTCCCCATTCGCGCGCAAAATAGGCCGTTTCATAATCTTTGATAAAGTTTGAGAGAACAGGCAGGCGCGCAAGCTGTTGAAAATTTGTCAGCGCCGCATGTTTTTTAAATCTCCAAGCAATCAGAAAACCTGTCAGCGCAAGGATGACAACGCTGCCGAGAAACAGACGTGGCGCATTTGAAATAAGTACCGTTGCCATGTTGCTGCTATTTCCGCCACTTGCAATTTGCGGCAAAAGATAATTTTTCAGCCCCAGCATAATCACAACGAGAAAGCCAAGCAGCATCAGCGGATACGTTGCGACCGCTATAAATTTCTTTCTAACCTCTGTCAGCTGGCGCAAATTTCGCTCAACGAGCGTGAGCGTTTCAGACAAATTGCCATGTTTTTCAGCCAGCGAAACCTGCGTGACGACCGATTTTGAAAACGCGAGATCTTCAAGAATTTTTGACAAAGCATCTCCTGCAAGCAAGCCCGCGCGCATTTTTTGTGTAAAAATGGGTTCTGTCAGCTGGCTTCGCTCGAGAAAATGAATAATTTCACCCAAATGAAAGCCACTCGCAAACAAATTATTCATCAGCTGAATGAGCTTGATTTGCTTCTCAAGCGATAATTTTTTCTTGCGCCGAAAGCGCATGACTGATAAATCCTTTTGCCACCAGCGTGTCGAGCTTTTTGTTCCAATTTCCATGCGTATACTCCTTATAATTTCCATCTGCCGCGTCTATCAGTCCACGCCCCGAAATCAGACGCTGATAAATGACGCCTGACAGGCTATTTTCAAGCTCCCCCGCTGTCACACCAAGCTCACGCAGCCTTGCATAAACGCCCGAAATTGATTTTGCGTGCACGGTTGAGAAAACGGTGTAGCCCGTCAGCGACGCGCGAATGACGCTGCGCGCCGTCAATTCGTCGCGAATTTCGCCGACAATCACCAAATCTGGCCGATGGCGCAAACTGAGCGTGATTAAGTCCTCATATGTTGCACCAATTAAGTCATTTCGCTGCAATTGCAGAAAATGTGAATCAATAATTTCCACCGGATCTTCAATCGTAATGACTTGCTTTTGCGCAAATTTCGCGCGCGCGAGTGCCATCATCAGCGACGTTTTTCCTGAGCCGACAGGTCCCGAAAACAAATACAGCCCGCGCCCTGAAATTAATTTTTCTGCATCTGAAAGCCCGTCAAACCAGAAATCAAGCGGCTCATCCGACGCGTGAAGCAAGCGAATCACAAGACTTTCACGGCCCGAAAAATCGCCAACCGTTGATAAGCGCAGACGCTGCGAACGCGCGTCTGTCAGCTGATAAACGCACGCGCCCAGTTGACTGCGTCGCTTTTCGCCGACATTCATTCCCGCCACAAATTTAAAATGCGCAATCAACGCGTGCGCCTGCGCGCCGTCAACTTTTTGCACCAAGCGCCGCACGTTCGCATCTCTAAAATAGAGCCTAAAATCTTCCCCATCGGGCAAAAGATACACGTCCGAAACCTGCGTTTCGTGCGCCGCCGTCAAAATTTTTCTCGCCAATTCTTCCATACCTTACTATGCGTAATTTCTATCAAATTGTAACCAAATCGCCTGATTTAAAAGTTTACCGGTTGACTTTTTACCGGTAAAGAATTAAAATACAAACATGACTTTATTAGCTGCCGAAATCGACCATTTCGTGAACCGTCTAACTTCCCAGCACGACGGTCTTCTTGGCGAATGTGAATCACATGAAAATCTGTCTTCAACACAAGAGCATATTTTGATGCTGCTTGGCGAAACGCCCGAGCTGACAAACTCCGAGCTCGCTTCCACGCTTCACATCACGCCCGCCGCCACAACAAAAGCACTCAAAAAGCTGCAAACTGGCGGGCTTCTTGCTTCCACGCGCAATGTAACCGACGCACGTCGCGTTGAATTTACGTTGACAGAAAAAGCGCGCCCCATCGCGCTTGAGCACGCCTCTCATCACCAAAAAACACTTGGTGCTTATCAGGAATTGTTAGTTCATTTTACAGAAAACGAACAAAAAACGATTCAAAAATTCCTGTCAGCGCTGACAGAGGTGCGCCAATGATTGCTATGATTTTTGCCAGCCTTTCGGGCGATGCTGTCGCGCTTCTTTTTGGAATCAGCTTGATTTTTAGAAAATCAGGCATTGAATCTTTTGCAAATTATGCAACACCGTTTGCAGCAGGCGCGCTTTTGGGCGCCGCTTTTGCCGACTTGTTACCCGATGCGATTTCAAACACCCTTCCTGAGCATGCGTTTATCGCAACACTCGCGGGCATTTTGGGGTTTTTCTTGCTGGAGCGTTTTGTACATTGGTTTCACCATCACGCCGATCACAACGAAACTGAAATCGACCACGATGCTACCGTGCCACTGATTATTATTGGCAATATTTTGCACCGCGCGATCGACGGCGTTGCGATTGCAGCGGGCTTTCTCGCCTCGCCTAAGCTAGGCTTTGTCGTGACGCTCGCTATTGTGATTCATGAAATCCCGCACACCGTGGGCGATTTCGGGCTTTTACTTTATAAAGGACTCAATCGCCCGCGCGTCATTGGCATCAACATCGCCGTCGCGCTGTTTACCACGCTCATCGCCGCTGTAACGTTCGTGCTCGGACAAGCCCACACGCTGCCTCTCGGCGAATTGATTGGCATGACAGCCGGATTTTTCATTTATATTGCGGTTTCTGATATTATTCCTGATATTCACGTCCACGAAGAACGCCGTTTCATCGGCGCACAGTCGCTGCTGCTCATTGTCGGTGCCGTTTTAGTCACAATTCTCATCGAAAGCTTGCATCATCTTTTCGGCACCATTTGAAAGTAGTGTTTTCGTTGTAACGCAGGCGCTACTTTGGTATAATAAGGCTAATGGCAAATCCAAATTTAAAACGCAGAACGTCTGAAATTTCTCCTAAAAAAGTGCGCTTTCGTTTGTTGGGCTGGGTACCAGCACCCTTCAAACGTTTTTGGCGACGCTACAATGTGGGACGCATTTTGATGCTTACTTTCACGCTTTTCCTCCTGCTTGTGACAGGCTATCTCTATTTCCTCTCGAAGACTGCCAATGTTCAAGTCCTCCAGAAGTCTATCAGCGCGCAAACTCAGATTTATGATGCCAAAGGACAGCTCGCTGACAGCTTACAAGGGCAAAAAGGAACGCCAACAACTTATGACAAGCTGCCAAAAGCGCTCAAAGACGCGATTATCTCTACCGAAGACCGCACATTTTATAAAAATAATGGCGTGAATGTCGCGCGCACACTTCTGGCCGTTTTTACCGCGGGTCACTTTGGTGGCGGCTCCACCATCACGCAGCAAATCGCGAAAAATGCGTATCTTTCGCAAGAACGCACGGCTGACCGCAAAGCGCGCGAAATTTTCCTTGCCCTGCAAATCACGAAACACTACACCAAAGATCAAATTCTCACGATGTATGTGAATCAAAACAACTATGGCAATGGCATTTGGGGCGCCGAGGACGCAAGCGAACGTTATTTTGGCGTGCCAGTCAATGAACTCACAGTCGATGAAGCCGCAACCATTGCCGGCATCCCGAACTATCCAGCCGCTTACAACCCGCTCTATGACAACGCCAAATACGCAACGCTTCGCCGAAATGTCGTGCTGCAAAACATGGTCGAAGCAGGCTATCTCACGCAAGCCGAATGCAACAAGTATAAGGCTATCGACATGAAAACAGAGCTCAAAAACAATTACCAAGCGCCTTCTGCGACGTATAAATACCCGTCTTACGACAATGCGGTCATCGCCGAAGCCAAGAAAACCTACAATCTCACGGCGGACCAAATCGTCAACGGCGGCTACAAGATTTTCACAGGCATGAATCAAGACATGCAAGACGGCATGCAAAAGACTTATGCGGATTTGACGCTTTTTCCGCAGGCTGCAGACGGCACCTACGCGCAAGGCTCATCTGTCGCAACAGATCCAAAAAGCGGCGAAGTGCGCGCGCTCGTTGGCAATGTCGGAACGGACGGCTACAACAGTTACACGGATTTCAACTTTGCAACGCAGGCGCAGCGCTCAACGGGCTCAGCCATTAAGCCGCTCATTGCCTATGCGCCTGCTATTTCAGCGGGCTGGGCGATTGACAAAACGGTCAATGATAGCGCGCGCAATTACAACGGCTGGAAACCAACCGATGCCGAAGCAGGTTGGCGCGGTGACATGCCGCTGTACCAAGCACTCGCGATGAGCTACAACATTCCTGCCATTGACACCTACAAAGCCATTGGCACGTCAACGGGCAATGCGCTTGGGCTCAAATTTGGCATCACCAGCCTCAAAACAAGCGCTATTCCGCTCTCAACGGTGCTTGGCTCAGGCATTGAGACAAATCCATGGCAAATCGCGCAGGCTTACGGCACCTTTGCAAATGGCGGCGCCATGCAACAAAGTCATTTGATTACGAAAATCGAAGATGCCTCAGGAAAAGTGCTTGAAACGGCCAATCCAAAACTGACCAATGTCATCAGTAGCGCAACGGCTGACAAAATGAATCAGATGATGTTAGGCACTTTCACAAATGGCACTGGACTCAACGCAGGACCTGACACTTACGAGCTTGCCGGCAAAACAGGCACGAACGAAGACGTTGACCAATGGGTGATTGGTTACACGCCCGATCTTGTCGTCGCTGAATGGCTCGGTTACGCCAACCCGCAGCATTACAAGCTGGACGGTACGTCGTGGAGCAATGCGTCCATCGTTTTCCGTCAGGAAGCAAGCTACATGTTCCCGTACACGGCAGGCACAAAGTTCAACGTTGAAAATGCCTACGCGGCGCACGGTATCAGCGCTGACACACCTGCTTGGACTTACCAGCGTCAGGCACAAGATGACATTGTTGCAACCGAGCAACAGCAAGCGGGCACCACTGGAAATTCAACGCCCGCAAGCAATTCAAACGCCGCGTCGTCCTCATCGTCGTCTACCTCAGGCTTTGACATCATCAAAACCGCCAAAGACTTGTGGAATAAATTTACAAGCTTGTTCAAGTAATGAACTTGTAAGCTTTTTGTAATTTTTTTGGCTTGTCAGCTGTGATACAATAAGGCGTATGGTAAAACCTTCCAAATTTTTTGCAGGACTGACACTTGCGCTGACGCTTTTTTCAGCGCGTTCTGTCAGCGCTGACAGCGCCTCAATGACCACATTGATTCAGCAACAAGCGGCGCTTACGCAAAAAATCAATAGCAATCGCTCAAAAGTTGCGGATTTGACGGCGGAATTAAAAACGCTCAACGCCAAGATTTCAAGCGCCCAGCAAAACTCGGCCGAGCAAGCACGCGCCGTACAGACCAGCGATTTGACGACCACCTTTCTAAATTCACTTTTAGAGTCCAAAAATTTTGCCGATTTTATTCAACAAGTCGTCAATGTGAACCTTATCACAAGCGCGGCCAATCAGCGTTTGGTCGATTGGCAAACGGCCAAAAATCAGAAAACGCAGGCACTCGCGGATTTGAAAACCTCACAAGCCGCGCTTGATGTGCAAAGTCAAGAAATGACAGACAGTCTCGCGCAAATGAAAGCAGACGAAGCCGCCGCACAAGCCGCTGCCGTAGCCGCGGCGCAAGCAAAAAATACGACGACACCAAGCCAAAGTTCTTCAGCTTCAAGTGCACAATCAAGTGCCGCAAGCAGCTCAGCCGCCTCTTCTTCATCTTCTTCATCAAAAGCGCCCGCCACAAAAACGCCCAGTTCAAGTAGCGTTGCCGCTTCAAGCAGCGCAAACGTGACTTATACGGCGCCGGCGCTTAACATCTCCGAATCTCAAGCACGCGCAAACATCGTCGCACGCGAATCCGGCGGCAATTATCAGGCGACAAATGGCCGTTATTACGGCGCCTATCAGCTCGACATCAGCTCTCTCGGAGGCGACCTCAGTCCCGCGCATCAAGATACCGTTGCTCAAAGCTATGTTGTCAGCCGCTATGGTTCATGGGCGGCCGCTTGGACTTTTTGGCAAGCGCATGGTTGGTACTGATTTGCAAAAGCTCCCAAAATTTGATACAATGAACAGATGTTAAAAAAAGCAAGTTTGGCGTGCAGCGTCTGTGGCTCGCGAAATTATTCCATTTCAACGGGCGCAAACATCCGCACCACGCGCCTTGAAGTCAAAAAATTCTGCAAAACCTGCAAAAAGCATACCCTTCACAAAGAGACGAGATAATCATGCCACGTAAAAACAGAAAAAAACGCGACGAATACGAGAATGAACCTGTCAGCGCTGACAAGAAATCAAAAAAATCATCGCGCAACAAAAAATCAAAAATTGACAAAGTTTCAGGCCCTGACGGAAAAAAGCGCAACTTTATTGCGTCTATTTTTCATGAAATGCGCCTGACTTCGTGGCCCAATCGCAAACAAGCGTGGCACGATTTCTGGATGGTCGTTGAATACACCCTCTTTTTCCTCGCGTTTATCATTTTGTTCGATTTCATCACGCAAAATGGCCTTGCGAGGCTTTCAGAATTTCTTCGCCCCATTTTGTCAAAACTATGATATAATAACTACAAAACAAGCCGAAAGGCTTTTTTATTAACCTTTAGGAGGACACTATGTCAGAAGAAACAATTAACTTGGATCAGGGCTGGTTCGTTATCCAGACCTACTCGGGCTACGAAAACAAGGTCAAAGAAGATCTTCTTGAGCGCGCTGAAACGTATGATATGACCGATAAAATCTTGCGCATCGAGATTCCAGTTGAGCACAGCCGCGTGCGGGGCACTGACGGAAAAATCAAAGATGTCGAGGAAAATCTCTTCCCAGGTTATGTGCTTGTCGAGATGAACATGACTGATGCCGCTTGGTTCGTCGTGCGTAACACACCAAATGTCACGGGCTTTGTGGGCTCTCACGGAAATCGAAGCAAACCAACGCCGCTTTTTGAAGAAGAAATTCAAGACATTTTGCGCGGCATGGGCGCAGATGGTGCAGAGCCGCGTACGATTGACTTTGATATTTTTGTCGGTAAAAAAGTCCGCATCATGGACGGCGCCTTCGCCGGCTTTGAAGCGCCTATCACCGATGTTGCAGGCGATCACGTCAAAGTCATGGTCGACATGTTCGGCCGCGAAACACCCGTTGAGCTCACCGTCCAACAAATCGAAGAAGTTGAGTAAACTGTGAATAAATTAAAAAATTCCGTTCGGCGCATTGCTGATCGGAATTTTTTAATTTATTCACTCGACAACAAATGAGCTTCATTTTTTCAGCAAATCTCTGATTTCGCTCAAGAGTTGTGCTTCTTTGCTTTCTTTTTCTTCTTTTTCCGCTTTTTGAAGCTTGAACGCTTTATTCATCGTGCGAATAAGCAAGAAAACGATAACCGCTGTAATCATAAACGTAATGGCATCGTTCAAAAATTGACCGTATTTGAACGTGACACCTCCAATCGTTGCACGAAGTGCTGTCAGCTGCGAGCGCATGAGAAAGGCGCCAATCAGCGGATTGATAAGATTATCAACCAGCGACTTAACGACCGTTGTCAGCGCACCCCCGATAATCACACCAACTGCGAGATCTAGGACATTGCGCCCTGCAATAAATTCACGAAATTCTTTAATCATCTTAATCTAAATTTGACACATTGTGATACGTTTTTTGAACGTCTTCATTATCTTCGAGCGCATCAATCAACCCACGAAATGTTTCCAAATCCTCCTGTGAAAGTTCTACTTCTGACTGCGGAATCAGCTCCAAATCCGTCTCTTCAAACTCCGCGATGCCCTTTTCTTTCAGAAAATCAAGCGCTTTGTGGAGATCCGTCGGATTCGTATAAACCTGTATATAACCGTCCTCACTCGTCACGTCGCGCACATCAATATCACCATCCAGCAACATCTCCAAAATGCTGTCGCTGTCGTCGCCCTCAAACACGATCACACCTGTATTCTCAAACATGTAGCTGACAGCACCTTCGCCAGCAATATTGCCGCCATTTTTGTGGAAAATCGTGCGAATATCTGCAATCGTGCGATTAACGTTTGGCGTCAGCGTCTCGCAGACAACCATCGAACCATTGGGTCCAAAACCCTCGTAGCGCCCGTCTGTAAATGTCTCATCTGATTTGCCTTCTGCTTTTTTAAGCGCATTGTCAATGACGTGCTTTGGAACCTGTGCTTGCTTCGCTTTTTCAATCGTGAACTTTAACGTGCTATTCGCTTCTGGATCGGTCGAGCCGCCGCGTTTGGCCGCCACATATAGCTCCACACCAAATTTTGCATTTTTTGCTGAGGTTGCACCGTCCTTCGCCGTCTTCTTTGCAACAATATTTGCCCATTTACGTCCCATTTTGAGTTTCTCCTTTGAAAGTTTGCTCACATATTATAACACAAATCCGCTCATAACTCTGCACAAAGCCATACTCTGCTGCCATCATCTACTCTAAAGCTATTGTTAATATCTTTTGATTTTTATTGACAGAAAGAACTGTGAACCAAGCAATACAATGATAGAAATCAAAAGAACCAACACTCCAAAATTTGTGTTTACCGCCGAGTTGTTGAATTTAGCAGAAAGTTGCCCATCACTTACCAAAACTCCCATGATATAGGTCGTGGGCAAATATTGCGCAATTTGCTGCAACCCTCCCACTACGGGTGTCACAAGGCTTAAGCCGAAAATAAAAAAGAGAGAAATAAAAAGTGAAGCTACTCTATCTCGAACGATATACGAAATCAAATAGACGAGTTGTACAATAACGATTAGTGTCGCTATTTCTAGGAAAATACTCGGCAAATAAAGATTGGCGATGTTCTGGAAAAATAGGGCGTGTGTCGTGATGTCGTTAGAGGCAATAGGATAATTCCAATTTCCTATGCCAAAGAGTAACGACGCAGCAATGAATGAAAATGAAATAAGACCCACAAATATTAGTAACGACGTCAGAAAACCTACGGCAAGTGGAATTAAGATTAAGTAAAATTTACTTCCTGCTAAGACCAAATCCCGATTTAATCGATCGGAAAATAGACCTGTAAAAAGGGGAGATAAAATAAAAATCAACCCAGCAACAAGAACGTATGGAACCAGATATTGAAGAACCCAAAGAGTGTAGTTCGTTCCTGAGCTCGGAAATTCCGCGTCCTGATAGGGAATACCTCTTTTTGCAAGGGCTTGATACATCAAATAATCATGATTTATTGCCGCAATAAGATCTGCAGGTGCACCCGATTTTGGATCAGAAGAAATATTTTTATCCTTATAAACAATTTTCACAACAGTTTGATATGATTTTTGATAACTCCCCTTTTCATAATCACTAAGCGCTACGTCGTAATTTTTAATATCTTCTTCATACGAAGCGATATCTGATTGTAATAGGCCGTAATTTTGGCTCGTTATTTTTGTTCCACTCAATTGTTGCTTATAGGTTTCAAGTTGAGCTTGAGCATTTCCCTTATTATTGATAAGATAATTTTCATAGCTCATTTGTTTTGCAGTATTTGCATTTAGTAGTAATATAATGATTACAAGCAGCGATAAAATGATTAGGGGGATATAATTGAACTTGTTTCTCCTAATTTTTTTGAATAAATAGATAAAATAACTCATCATTCTTTAACTTTCATTTCTTGATTTTCCAAAGTTATCATGGCATCACAGATAGACAAAATATCTTCTTTGTAGTGAGAAGATAAAATAATCATAGTTCCATTCAGTGTCATTTTTTTTAACGCCAAAAAAAGAGCCTCCCTACTTTTTTCGTCCAGCCCGTTGGTTATCTCATCCATCAGCAGATATGGGGCTTGGCTTACCTGATACATCGCTATTAAAAGTCGCTGTTTCATACCTAAAGAATATTTCCGGATGGGGACAGTCACATAATCTTCCATTCCCCAATAATCAATGACTTCTTGTAGATTTTGACTTGACTTCCATTTCTTTTTTATGAAAATCAAATAATCTTTCCCTGTCAAATTTGTGTCAAACCATTCTGAACTTTCAAAGTAAAATAATTGCCGCCTTTTTTTCTCGCCATCTTCTCCATCTATTGTTACAGTTCCATTTTTTAATTTTATAAGTCCCATAATGGCTCTAAAAAATGTTGTTTTGCCTGTCCCGTTAGCTGCGACAAGTCCGTATAGTTTCCCCGGTTCAAACGCGTAAGAAAAAGAATCAAGAATCGGATGTCGCGTATACAGTGTTAAGTTTTTAATTTCCAGCATCTTTGCCTCCCAAAAAAGGGACTGTAAAACAATCCCTTTGCGCTTTTTATCTTGCCATCAGCATAGCGTTTTCATTTTCTTTTGTCAAGCAAAAGATTCATTTTGTCAATTTTTTCGTTGTTGAATCTGTTTCATAATCTACATGGCTTCAAAATTAATGCTACCACAAAACTTAATGTCAGTTTTATTTTTCTATTTTAACGTATCTAAATCAATTATTTCATCAGCCATGTTCCAGATGGCAGGGTTGTGCGTCGCGATAATAATTATCCGATTCTCATTTTTCATATTAAGCAATAACGTCATTATTTCTTCACTATTTTCAGAATCTAACGCTGCCGTTGGTTCGTCCGCCAAAATAATAGGCGGATTTTTTATCATGATTTTTGCAATTCCAACTCTCTGCGCCTCACCGCCTGAAAGCGAAAAAATCTTGCGACTCAACTCTTGCTTAAGATTGACCGTTTTGAGCATCTCAAGCATCATTTTCCTTTTCTCGGATTTAGGCAACTTTCTCCCGACAAATGCCAACTCTAGGTTTTGCTCAATCGTCTCATTGTCAATAAGCCCATAATTTTGAAACAAATAGCCTATAAAATTTCTAAAATAATCTTTTTCTGTCATCAAATCTATAGGCTTCGTATCGACCAAAACTCTCCCGCTATCTACTTCTTCAAGCTTTCCGATAATATTGAGCAGCGTTGTCTTTCCAGACCCTGATTCCCCGATTATGGCATAAGAATGACCGTTTTCAAATGTAAAGCTTACACGATTTAACACGGTATGGACATCAAACTTTTTTACAATATTCTCTAACTCTATCATCTTATTTTCCCTTCAATATTGAAATTTCTTCTTTATTTTTTAGACTGACTTGCCAGAAAAAGAGCAGAAGAATGATCGCAAGATAGCCAAATGGAACCCATAACACCACAGTTGGTAGCGCAATTGTTCTTGTAAGCAGTGCAATCATAAATGCTACAACACTCGCCACAACTAAATAGCGCCAATGAATTTGGAGTTTTGTTTCACCAGCCAGTCGTTTTACCATAAATTCACGTCTTCCTTGATAAAGATATACATTGTTCATCAGATAAAAAAGGAGGAAAGAACTTATGACACTCAAAAGGAATGCGATTAGCAACGCATTTCTCTCCCAAGAGAGTGTGAAAAAGCTTTGATTGGCTGCATAATAACCATTTACAGAACTTGCAATATCATATTGTGCGTGAAATTTTTGGGCTAGAGAAATCACCTTGTCGGGATTTGTCACTAAGATTTGCGAATTTCCTAGATAGGTTAAAAATTGCCCCGTGAAAATTTCTAGATTTCCGTTTTCAAACGTTGCTGGGCTGTAAACGACGATGATTGGCGAGTCAGAGCTCGTTCTGCGACTCGGATTATCTGCCAATATACTGTAAGAAAACAGATTTTTTTCATGCGTATAAGTCCCTGTTATCTGTGAGTAGTTAATATAATCAGCCTTTGTGTCATTATAACCATTTTGATTCTCTGCCCAAGCCTTAGAAAGTGCTAACAGCTGATTTTTTTGACTGTCAGGCACTAACAGCCCGTACTCACCAACCTTCATCTGAGCAATCCTCTTCAGGACTGAAGGCTCTACCGCAAGTCCTGACTGCTCAACAAAATTGTAATTCACATATAAAACATTTTCATCACCGTAGGCGGTCGGAAAATAGCCATTGACTTTTGAAAATTGCTGCCCTGGTAACAAACCTAGCTGATTATCATAGGTATTAACAGCCAGTAATGTTGATTTTTCTTGAAAAAGTGCCTCGATAAAATTTTTGAAATTAGTCTTGTCTGAAAAATTTGTTGCTGGAGCCGTGAGTCCGTAATAATCTTTATGATGGCTCCAAAGTTGTGTAGCTTTACTTACTTGCTGCATTTCAACTGATGCTTCATAGACATTTGCAAGCGAAAAAATACTAATAACGACCGCAATAACTTGTGTTGCAATGATTAATCTATGCAGTGTTTTTAAAGGCGCTTTCCCCTTGACTGAAAGGCCAATGTTCTGATGTCTCAACAATAATCTGATGCCAAGTGCAAACAAAAACTCCGTAATAAGTAACCAGATAGACCAGAAACCCAATGTGATGAGAACCGTTTCAATATAAGCCAAATAAAAAAGCTTCACGCCTATCATGTAGATCAGCGATAGTGCTGAGCAAAGAAAAAATGAAAGAACAATTGTTTTGAGATCTTCCACAAAATAGGCAAATGCAAGTTTGTTTTTGCTGATGCCTGCCAAGCGAATAATCCCAATCTTCTTTATTTCTGATACATACTGTGAAAAAAGCAAACTAACTAGGCTCATAATGACCATGAGTGCAACAAAGCCAATAGAGGGAGAAGCTAATGCGCCAATGAGATTAAACCGCCAATCGTTCCTAACGGCCATCGTCACATTTCCAGCTTTATTTAGCCTTTCTGATACTTCTTGTGCGTCAATGGACTTCCCCACAATAAAATAGGTGGTGTTATTGGGGCTTGCAGAAATAATCTTTAAATCTTTCTCTACTGGAAAAACCGAAGGCAGTGGTTCATTACCTATTTTTGCATATACGACACGGTCAGTTCCGTCCATCGTCGGTTGTGGCAAAATAATTTGTTTGGCTATTGCGACATGATATGTCTCTGAAATAGATTCAAGTTGCTTCGTTATCTCATTGTTTGAGGACTTAACCGCTATTTTTTGCGTGGCACCTCCGAGCATTTGAGAGTTATAAGCCTTGATAAATAATCCTGATAAAGCCGTTGCTACCAGCATACTGAGTAAAATTATAAGCCATCTTATATTTTTTTGCATTATTTCTCCATAAAGTAAATTAAGAATATCTAAAAAATATTCTTAATTTACATAAATACATTACAAACCGTATGACCAGCTTGCATAGACCCAGGGAGCAATGTTAATCGTTTTACTCGCCCAACGTCTTGCAGAAGCACCTGCAGCATTTCCCTTACTGCCAGTCCATACATTTGCGTAGTGATACTTGGTTCCATGATAGAACTGAGAATACGCTGAAACGGCCACAGATTCATAGGTATATGGGATATAATTATACCCGTATTTCCACTCACCACCCGCTACTCTCACATCTTCATGGCGATTGTTTAATTGATGTCCGCCAATCCTAAATGTCACAGTTGCCTGAGTTTGCGTCTCGGTTATCATGCTCGCCCCGATTAACACACTAATAATTGCCAACAGAGAGAAAATTTTACCAATTTTCATGATTCTACCTCCTTTATGTAGAATTAAATAGAGAATGTTACATCATAAATCTATGTAACGGGCAACTTTGATACCTTCCGGACGGTATCAAAAAAGAAGCAATGAAGACAAGAACCTAGCTAGTTCAAGTCGCATCGGCTCAAAACAATCTAGCTAGTGACGCGACTCTAGAAATCACGCTTCTTGCTTTCAGTATAGCGCTTTCATTTTCTTTTGTCAAGTAAAAATATTCATTTTATCAATTTTTTTATCATTTAAGTTTTGAATGAAAAAACGCCTAAAAAGACGTTAAATGATTAGTTTTTCAGTTTCCAAACAGATTATCCATTTACTCAATAAATTCAACGGTTTCAGCTTTAATAACTCTACAAATCCCTCC
>JAIRUZ010000028.1 GCA_031254115.1 Streptococcaceae bacterium | reverse complement strand
TTTGAATGAAAAAACGCCTAAAAAGACGTTAAATGATTAGTTTTTCAGTTTCCAAACAGATTATCCATTTACTCAATAAATTCAACGGTTTCAGCTTTAATAACTCTACAAATCCCTCCACCGCCTAACTGTCCTACAAATGCAAAGAGTAAAAATATTCCCCAAAACAGATATTCCATTTGTGAGGTTGTAAAAAATACAATCAAAGCGCCCAAAACAAGGCTCCCCCAAATAATCATCCCCAAGGTAAATACTTCATCATAAAATTTTACCTTCTTATCCTTTGTAAAGTTTATTATTTCAGTAGGAATTTTACGATTCATAACATATCTCAATATAAAATTTAATGCAATAATTAACACACTCCAAACAATAAGTATGATTTGAATTTGTAAAGTAGATAAATTTATTTTAGTTGATAAAAATAAAGGTTGATGTGCATAAATTTGAAATAACGTAAAAGATGCAACAATCGTAAAAAAAACACCCATCACTTTATTTATTTGCTTAATTATGTTCTGTTTTTTTATCTGAGGCTGAGGGATAGGTTCTGCCTGAAGTAGACTATACTCATCTTCGCTTATTTCATAAACGTTATAGGAACAATAGGCCACGAACCAGAAAACCAGACTTAATTTTCGCTGATAAATATCCACAAGATATTTTTCTCCATTTGTCTCAAAAACCCCCATCTGTGGATAGGCTGTGAGCTTCCCTAGATAGGTCATCTCTTGCTTGGATGAATTTTTACTCATTATTCTTGTCCTCCCTCTTGAGCGGTTGAAAAAAACGTGTCGTAATTTTTGTTTTTCTTTACCTTTCTGTCTGGGGCGGCACGATTATCGGCTTTCTCGCGTAAGTTTGCTCTGGAATAGAAGGGCTTGCGAGTTGGTAAATGGCGTCGGCGCGCTGTGTGTGCGTGTCCCACGGATGCTGGCCGATGCGCGTCGTAAGCGGAATTTCATTTTTTCGCGCCTGCGCGAGAATTTCTTGGCCTTTTTTTGTGAAGCCAAGCACATGAATGCTCTCTGGGAGCGCAAATTTTTTGGGAATATCAAGCAAAATGTACGTCAGCACACGCCTGATGTGACCTTTCGTGTAACGCTTGGTGTAAACCGCTTCTGTCAGCGCTGACAGAGTGTTAGCGTTCTTAATCGCTGATTTGATTCGGTTTGACAGCTCGTCATTGACTTGATAAATCTGCGAAATGTCTGTGGCCGTGATTTTGTAGCGGAGCAATTCCCAGAAATCGTCCCACGTCGTGTTATAGGCACTCTCGATGAGCGGCTGCGAATTTTTGGGTATAAAATCGAGATTGTCCTCTAAATTCGTCCGTAGCGCGGTCGCCGACGCAAAATTTTTGCCGACTTTTGTGTCATTGTAGCCTGTTTCGCGTTTGATCGTGCGCAGCTGGATGGTTGTCCCTGCGGCCGCTTTTGCGTAAGCAAGCCCCAAAATGTGATTCGGCGTGTTGCCGTCAAATCGGACCGCCGCGAATTTTTCCCAGACTTTCTCCATTTTCAGTGGATAGCTCATCAGCTCAGGCAGCGTCTGCATGTAAGCCGCCATTTCCTCTGCTTTTTCGGTATAAATCTCGGCGATTTTCTGGTAGTCTGTGTCATTTTCTGAACCAAATAAAAGCGTGTCGACGCCCAATTTTTCAAGAATGTCAACCGCGCCCATTGCAAAAAAGTCCGCACCTTGCAGGCTCGCCATGACCGGCAGCTCAACGACCAAATCTGCGCCGTTTTTTAGCGCCATTTCTGCCCGCAGCCATTTGTCGATAAAAGCCGGCTCGCCGCGTTGCATCCAATTGCCTGACATGACGACCACTCGGACGCCTGGAGCTTTTGACAAAAGCAATGCGTGGCCGGTGTGAAAGGGGTTGAACTCAGCGATAATGCCTGTTATTTTTGACATACGAAAAACCAGCGTAAACTTTTCTCAGACGGTGCAGCGTCTGTAAAGTCAGAAAAAACCTGACAGTCTGTGAAGCCTACTTCTGTCAGCGCTGACAGGATTTCATTGCGCGCGTAAGTGCGCTCATCGTGGACTTCGTCGCGTCTGTCAAAGCTGCCGTCGGCGTTTTTCACGAAAAAAGTCAGCTCATGGCTGATAGAATGTGGCTCGTCGCCCGCATAAACGTCCCAGACGAAAGCGAAATCCTCGGCATTGTCATGATAGGAAAAGCCTGGAAAGGCGCTGTCAGTCTGGTAAGTCGAGTGGACGTCAAATAAAAAGCGGCCGCCAGGCTTGAGCGCCTGAAAAACGCCCGCGAAGGCCATTTTCAGCTCTGTCAGGTCTGACAGATAGCAAAGCGAATCCGAATAGCAGGTCACGGCATCAAAGCTTTCTTGATAGTCAAGCTCTCGCATATCAGCTTGCGCAAAGCTAGCTTCTGGCAGGCGATTTTTTGCAATTTCAAGCATCTCGGCTGACAAGTCCACACCTGTGACGGTGTAGCCTTTTTCTGCGAAAAGTTGGCTCAGTTTTCCAGAGCCGCAAGCCAGCTCCAAGATTTCATGCGTCGTCGGCGCAAAATGTTGTTCTGAAAAAGCCAACCACTTCTCGTAAAGCGAGGCATCCATAATCGCGTCGTAGACTTTGGAAAATTCTGTGTAGTTTGTTTCCACTGCCTTATTCTGGTTGAATCCAAGCGCCGAGATCCACGAGCGCGGCGTCGCGCCAGAGTTTTTCGAGATTGTAGCGCAGGCGCGATTCTTGGTCAAAGACGTTGACAACGATATCGCCGAGGTCAAGGAGCACCCAACCGCTGCGCGCGTCACCCTCAATTTTGCCACCAACTTCAAGCCCAGCCTGCGTCGCCGCTGCGTCAATCGCGTCCACAATCGCATCGATTTGGCGCGTATTGGTCGCCTCCATAATCACAAACGTGTCCGCCACGCCTGAGATTTCGGCCACGTCGAGCGCGACGATGTCCACCGCGCGCTTTGCGTCTGCCGCTTTCACGACGATTTCCAGTAATTCTTTAGCTTCCATTTTTTCTCATTTCTATGATTTTTTCATTTTTGTCAATCACGACAAGATTTACAAGCGCCGATGATGCGTCAAACTGCGTTTTGATGAGCACGTTTGAGCTTTCGCGCGTTTCTGTCAAATCGAGCACGGCATTTTCAAAGGGCGTCGTCTCTAAATCCGTGCTGCTAATAAGCTTCCAGCGCAGGCGATTCATTGTCAGCGTTGGATTTTCCGCCAGCTCAAGCCCCGTCAGAAAGGTGACTTCTTTCCCAAAATGGCGAAAGAGCCGGTTCGCCGTGCGAATCATCGCCTGCGTCGGCACAGCATCTGGCTGTAAATAAATGCGACTGGCAACCATTTTTTCCTCTTCTAACTTTATAATTTCTTGATAAAACGTTTTTGGCTATGATTACTCACGTAGCCCTGAGCCGCGTAAAACTGATGCGCCTCTAGGCGCTGCTCGCCAGAATTTAGCCGAATGGCAGAAATTCCGCACGCACGCGCTTCGGCTTCCAACTTTCTCAAAAGCGCGCCGCCAAGCCCCTGTCCTTGCTTGTCCGTGTCGACGACAAGCCCCAGCACATTGAACAGCAACTCTTTTGAGTAGACGGCGTGATAGCGCTCGGCTTCAATAAATCCGCACACTCGCCCGTCATTTTCAGCCTCAGCGACGAAAATCAGGTGCGTTTTATCCGCTAACGTTTCTGTCAGCGCTGACAGAGCATCGGTTTCTGAAATCGGATAGCCCAGAACGCCTGACAGCCGCGCAAGATCTGCCACATCTCGTAATTCTGCAGCTCGAATCATTTTGTAAGCTCCCCAATATAGCTGTTGTAAGTCGCAAGCGTGTCCGGATAAATCTGCAAATTGCGCGCGGCCAAATACTTTACCGTCTCGCGCGTTTCGTAAGCGACGGCCTTGTCAAGCGAAACTTTGGCAAGTTCACGTGCTTCGTCAACGCCTGGGAAATCACGCCCATCTTCAATGTAATCGGCGACGTAAATAATTTTATCAAGCAACGACATCTCGCGCGCACCCACCGTGTGCACCTGAATTGCGCGCAAAACAGCCGCATCTTCAACCCCCAAATCCTCCCTGACTTTCAAGAAGCCGACTTTGCCGTGCCAAACCGCGTTTCCCCAATTTTTGAGCGCCGCGTCCAGCTGATAAGTCTCGATCAAACGAATGAAGTCCGCATCGCTGACTTCTTTTGCGTAGTCGTGCAAGAGACCTGCGAGCGCGGCTTTTTCTGTATCCGCATAATCATAACGTGTTGCCAGTGCGCGCGCGGCTTCAGACACACGTACGCAATGTCCAAAACGCTTCTGTGACATGACTGCGCGCACTTTTTTGAGAAGCACATCATCTATTTTTAACATACAATTTCTCTTTCAAAATATAAGTCAAGACTTTTGGCGCGACCAAAAAATGCGGCTTGAGGCCTTTTGAAATCTGCTCACGAATCAACGTCGAGCTAATTGCCATTTGCGGCACGTCCACCCACAAAATCGGATAACTCGTGCCCGCGCGAACGCCTGGACGTTGCACGCCTACAAACTGTACCAACTCGAGCAATTCGTCAATGCCATCCCATTGTGCAAGGCCTGAGACCATGTCGCCGCCAATAATGAAATAAATCATGCGCTCAGGATTGAGCTTTTTGAGCTCGCGCACAGTATCAAGCATCGTTTTTTCGCGCTTGGCACAGCGGCACGTATCAAGCAACAAGCCTTCTTTTCCTGTCAGCGCAAGCGCAAGCATGGTTGCAATGTGTCCCGATTCGCCGTCAGACTCAGGCATCAAGAGAACTTTTTCAAGATGCAGCTGTTGCCTGACTTGGTCGGCAATTGTCAAATGTGCAATGTGAACAGGATTGAATGCGCCCCAAAAAATACCGATAGCGCGCTCGCCGTCAGACGTTTGCGTTTGAAGTTTCACTTTCGTGAACGGTGTAATCAAATCCAGATTTTGCGCCATTTACAGCTCTTTCACCGCCGTCGAAAGCTTGCGATTTTTAAAGAGACTAGCGACTTTGAAAATGATGATGTGGCGCCCGATAATTTGTACCACGTCAAAGCCCATGCGCTCACACATTTCAGCCACTTCGGCTGTTGTCGCGTCTGAATTCTGCAAAATCTGAATCTTGATCAGCTCGCGACTATCAACTGCCGCACGCACGCTGTCCAAAATCTCATTTGTCAGCCCAGCTTTCCCGATTTGCACGACGGGTTTAATCGTAACCGCCTGCGCGCGCAAATAGCGCTTTTGTTTTCCCGTTAAATCCATAGTGTTATTTTATCATAAAAAAGCCAAACCCGCTGACGGACTTGACTTTTGATTTAATACGCGTCCAATTTCCACCTGAGCGCTGGCGCAATGCGACCTGTCAGCTGATAGCCGTGTTCTTGCTCGCTGACAGATTCCACGAGAGCAAATTTGCGCAATTCTGGGAGCTGATAGGCTTTTTCATAGGGAAGTTCCAGCTCAAACGGCTCAAAAAGCGTCCGCAATTTCTCTAAAAGCGCTTGTTTCAGCTGCTCTACACCTCCATTTTCTTTGATGGACAGCTGAACGCTCGGCGATAAAGTCGGCACGAAATCAGGCGGCGCACTATCCATTTTGTTATAAACAGTCAGCACAGGAATCGCTGTCAGCGCAAGGTCTTCCATGATTTTCAAGACTGTTTTCTCATGTAGCTCATGATGCGGGCTGCTCGCGTCCACCACGTGAATCAGTAGATCCACAGCCGCCGATTCTTCAAGCGTCGACTTGAACGCTGTGATGAGTTCTAGCGGTAGATTTTGGATAAAGCCGACCGTATCAGTCAATGAAACCGTAAAATCGTCCGTCAATCGGAGCGTTTTTGTTGTCGCGTCAAGAGTCGCAAACAGCTCATTTTTCTCGTATTGCGCCTTATCAGCTGCTACAAGCGCATTCATAAACGTTGATTTTCCCGCATTTGTGTAACCAATCAGTCCAATCCTAAAAACGCCTGATTTCGTGCGCTTTTGCCGAATCGTTTCGCGCGTTTTCTCTACCTTTTTGAGCTCTTTTTCGAGTATCTCAAGCCGCGTACGAATATAACGGCGATCCGTTTCAAGCTTCGTCTCGCCAGGTCCCTTTGAGCCAATGCCGCCGCCTTGGCGACTGAGCATGATGCCTTTGCCGACAAGCCGCGGCAAAAGATATTTCAGTTGTGCCTCTTCGACTTGCAGCATGCCTTCGTGCGAGCGCGCACGCAGCGCAAAAATATCCAAAATTAGCTGCATTCTATCAATCACTTTAACGCCCAGAGCCGCTTCCAGATTGACATTTTGCCGCGGTGTCAGACGCGCGTTAAAAATCACAGTATCAATAGCCTGTGCCTCAATCGCCGCGCGTATCTCGTCGATTTTCCCTGAGCCCATCAAATATCTGCCGTCTGGCTTTTCGCGTTTTTGCGTAAACGCATCAACCACAAGCCCGCCAGCCGTTTGCGTCAATTGCGCAAGCTCAAGCATTTGGCTCGAAAAGTCCGCCGCATTTTCAAACAACTCAACACCCGCAAGAAATACGCGTTCCTGTTTCTCCTCTAAATCAATCACTCACGCCCTTCCTTTCAAAAAATGGCCGCTTATTTTCAAGCCACACGATTTTAAGACCAAAAACCCTCGCAAATACGCGTTTATAACCCCACCAGATGATTTCTCCGCCAACCAGACTCGCCATGAGCAGGGTAAAAAGCAGGAACGGAGCCGCGGCTGGATTCATCTGAGTGAGTAGAGACGCAAAAACAATAAAATACACGCCTAAGAAAAAAGCGCAGGAGAATGCAAATACGAGCCGCATTCGTTTGGCGTAAACCGTTAAATCTTCCCGTTTTTTGAGATAATCTGCACTGTTGCTGATGAAACGAGGAAATGAAACCCCTCGATACGTATGACCTTCTGCCGTCGAATGAAAGCCTTTTTTATAGGCAATAAAATAGCCCAGCTCTGTCAATCCTTGCCAAATAGGCGCAATGAAAAAAACCAAAATCAGAAAAAGAACACTCCTCTGCGCGCCGTGCAGACTGGCATTTCCCAAAAGACCAACTAAAAAAACAGTAAAAATCAGCTGACCAAATTGCCAAGAAAAGGCAATCAAATTGGCTTTATTTGTGCGCTTAAAATCCATGCGTTACCCAATCAACGCGCGTCTGACAATGACTTCGACGCCGTCTGGCACCCAGGCCGCAACTTTTGAGCCTTGCGGCACGCGAATCCAGCCAAGACCCGAAAAGACGATATCGGACGTCTCGGAAATCTTGAACTCTTTGCGGACGAGCGTTTCAGAGACGCTTGGTTTGAGGAGTTCGCCCACATGTTTGGCGAAAAATTCCGTTGCGCCGTCCTGCTTTGTGCGATGAATCACAAGCTCGTTGTCCACAAAAGCTGTAATGCCTGCGCGCGCACCCGCAAGATAATCAAAACGCGCCAAACCGCCAAGAAACAGCGTTTGTTCTGGATTGAGCTGATAGGTTTTGGGCTTGATTTCCTTGCGCGGCGAACTGTATTTTAAATCGTCAGGCTTTAAGTAATGCGCCATTTGCCCGCGGTGAATAATTCCCGGCGTATCAATGATAGCTGTGCCGTCGCCCAGCGGAATCTCGATTTTGTCAAGCGTTGTACCAGGAAAACGGCTTGTCGTGATAACATTTTCGTTGCCCGCGGCCTCCCGAATAATCGCATTAATCAGCGTGGATTTGCCAACATTGGTAACGCCGACGACATACACATCGCGCCCCGCGCGGTAAGCCTCGATTTCGAGCATCAAATCACGCACATCGTCCTGATTTTTTGCGGAAATCACCCGCACATCAAGCGGCAGAAGGCCTTCCTTTTTCGCTTCCTCAGCAATCCAAGCGGTCAATTTGTGCACTTTCAGCGAATGCGGCAGCACGTCGCGTTTATTGGCAACGAGCAACACGTCATTGCCGCCGACAAAGCGCGCGAGCCTAGGAATCAGCGAGCCATTGAAGTCAAAAATATCAATGACATTCACAATCAGCGCATTTTTGTCAGCGAGACTGTTGAGCAGGCGCAAAAAATCTGCATCTGTCAGACTTGACGGCGCGATTTCATTGTAATGCCGCAGACGAAAGCACCGCTGGCAAATGATTTCTGCGTCTGGCGTTTCTTCCAATTTTTTTGTCAGCGCTGACAGCGGCAAAAAACCCGCAGCCAGCTTGTCGTCAGACTGTATTTTCGAGCCGCAGCCGATACACACCCATTCTTCTGTCATTCAATTTTATCCTTATAAATCGTTTTACCCTGCGTCGCTTCAATTTTTCGCGTCACGCGGCGCTCGCGCCAGCGATTGAACTGCGTTTGCCAATGGTCGCTGACAAGCAGCGGCTTCACTAAAACCGTGCGAATTCCTGCGCGCTTGCCTGCACGAATGTCTGTCATGCGCTGATCACCGACAAGCAAAACCTTGTCAGTGCTGACAGAATACCGCTTGAGTGCTTTTTTGATTCCCCATGTAAAGGGTTTGAGTGCATCGTTCACAAAATCAACGCCAAACGGCGCCACCGCTGTTTTCACGCGCTTGTAGTGGTTGTTTGATACCACGCAAATCTGAATATCGGCGGCGCGCAGCTCGCCCAGCCACGCGCGCAGCTCTGGTGTTCCCTCGGGCTGATTCCATGCAATGAGCGTATTGTCCAAATCGACGAGCACAAGCGCAATCCCGAGCTTTTTGAGCGCCTTTGCGTCGAGATCGTAAGCAGCTTTCACGTAAAAATCTGCAGTGTAATTTTCAATCATTCTTATCATTATATCATTTATGGTACGTGCTTCCGCGGTTAATCATCTGACAGCGGTAAATTTGTTCCATCAAAACGAGCCGCATCAGCTGATGCGGCAAAGTCAGACGCCCAAAACTAAGCAGCACGTTCGCGCGCGCAAGCACCGCGTCTGAGAGCCCCAACGAGCCGCCAATGACAAACACGAAATTGCCCGCGTGGCCATAGATTTCGCGCTCTTTGACAAGCTTTGCGAGCGCTTCTGACGGCATCAATTTTCCGTCAATCGCAAGCGCCACTACAAAATCATCCGCTGAGAGCGCTGACAAAATTTTCTCGCCTTCACGCGCCTTGATAGCGGCCCTTTCTTTCTCTGACGGCACGTCTGGAATCTTTTCATCAGCCAATTCGACAAATGCCACTGGCCGCGTCATGCGCTTATTGTACTCCAAAATCCCCGCACGCAAATACGCCTCTTTTAATTTTCCCACAGCAACGAGTTTTATTTTCATGGCTTTATTGTAAATTTTCTCTCTGTGAAAAGCAAATGAAAACGTGATTTGTACACATTTCGCATTTTTTCTCCACATTTCTGGGGAAATTCCAAACGTTTTCCCCTATTTTTATTCATTTTCCACATTTCTGGGGAAATTTTACCCCTTGCAATCACGCGGTTTTTAAGCTATGATTAAGAGGAACTGTGTAAACTATTCTTATCATTCTTATTTGAAATGGAGCATCATGGACAATCAATCTGAAACCAAAACAACACAAATGCCCGCCTCTAAAAAGCGCGGGAGTTTTGTAAAGCCGTTCGTCGCAGGGCTTGCAGGCGGCGTTATCGCACTCTCGGGCGGCGTTGGCTACCTCGCCGCAACGGGCGGACTTGGCAGCATGACAAGCGTGGGCGGTGCGACCATTACCAAATCCTCAGGCGCTGTCAATACAGATACAACCGCAGCCGTCAAAGGCGTTTCAAACGCCGTCGTTTCAGTTCTCAATTATCAAAAGGGCTCAAGCAGCAGCTTATTTAGCTCAAACAGCTCAAGTACCGCGCAATTAACCAGCGAAGGCTCAGGTGTCATTTACAAAAAAACGGGCAATGAAGCCTATATCGTCACCAATAATCACGTCATTTCAGGCGAATCATCGCTTGAAGTCCTGCTTGCAGGCGGTCAGAAAATATCGGCAACGGTTGTCGGCTCAGATAGCTTCTCAGACCTCGCTGTTCTTAAAATCGATGCCAAATACGTCAAGCAAGTCGCTGTCTGGGGCGATTCGTCCAAACTTCAAGTCGGTGAACCCGCGATTGCCGTCGGCTCGCCTCTTGGCTCGACTTTCGCAAATACTGCCACAGAAGGCATTATCTCAGCGCTCAATCGGCCCGTTAATCTCACAAACGAGTCCAATCAGCCGGTTTCGACACCGAACGCGATTCAGACAGATGCCGCGATTAACCCTGGTAACTCAGGCGGCGCGCTTGTCAACATTAAAGGCCAAGTCATTGGCATCACGTCAAGCAAGCTGACAACGACAGAAGATGGCTCGACAAACGTTGAAGGCATGGGCTTTGCGATTCCGTCAGATGATGTTGTCACGCTCATCGCAAAACTTGAAAAAGGGCAAAAAATTGAACGCCCGGCACTCGGCATCACGATGGCCGCTTTGACAAGTCTGCCACAATCTACCGTGGACGGGCTCAATTTGCCAAGCTCCGTGACCTCTGGCGTCGTGATTGGCTCAGCCACAAGCGGTTTCCCAGCGGCTAATGCGGGACTCAAAGGCAATGATGTCATTACCAAAGTCGGCGATACAAGCGTCTCAAACGGAACCGATCTGCAAACTGCGCTTTACAAATACAGCGTCGGCGATACGGTGAAAGTCACTTATTACCGTGGTGGAAGCCAGCACACGGCGAGTGTCAAGCTCAGCAAATCCACCGACCAGCTCTCAAGCAGCAATTAACAAACGCCACCTAAAAAGCCGAATCGGCTTTTTTATTTATGTTATAATAAAGCAATGAAAATTCTACTGTACTTAGAGGCCGAGGAATTTTTGGCACACAGCGGCATTGGGCGCGCCATGAAGCATCAGCAGCAAGCGCTTGATTTGATGGGCATTGAATGGACGACGGATCCGAGCGATGACTATGATATTTTGCATGCCAATACGTATGGCGTAAAAACGATGCGCGTTATCAAGGAAGCTAAAAAAGCGGGGAAAAAGGTTATTTTTCACGGGCATTCGACACGCGCGGATTTTAGAAATTCATTTATTGGCTCCAATTTTTCGTCTGGCTTTTTTTGTTGGTGGATTATGCGTTACTACAAAAAGGCCGATTTGATGCTGACACCGACGGATTATTCTGCGGAGCTCATCAAGTCTTACGGGATTACAGCGCCGATTATCCCGATTTCAAATGGTATTAATCTGGCAAAATACGCGAAAAATGAAGCCAAGGAAGCCGCATTTCGTGATTATTTTCACATCAAATCGGGCGAGAAAGTCGTCGTCAATGCGGCACTTTATTTCAAACGCAAAGGCATTGACGACTTTATCGAAGTCGCAAAAGCTTTGCCTGACGTGCGTTTTATCTGGTTTGGTTTTCAGGCGTTATGGACGATTCCTGCCAAAATCAGACGGCTTGTCGAAAATCCGCCAAAAAATGTTTTATTTCCTGGCTACATTAAGGGCGACGTATTTGAAGGCGCGCTGACAGCGGCTGACGCTTTCTTTTTCCCGAGCCGCGAAGAAACCGAGGGTATCGTTGTGCTTGAGGCGCTCGCGTCGCACCAAAAAGTGCTCGTGCGCGATATTCCTGTGTACAACGGCTGGCTGGACGCAAATTCTGTCAGCTTTGGAAGCGACGTCGCGTCCTTTTTGTCAGCGCTGACAGATATTTTGGACGCAAAAGTGGACAAAACTGCGGCGGGTTATGCGGTGGCGGAGTCGCGCGCGATTGACGTGATTGCGGGGCAGCTCGCGCAGGCTTACGAGAAAGTGTTGACAGCATGAAAATCGGAATTTTTACAGACACGTATTTTCCACAGATTTCGGGGGTCGCGACAAGCATCAAAACGCTGTTTGATCAGCTGAGCGCGCTTGGGCACACGGCGTACATTTTCACGACGACAGATCCCAATTCGGACAGCATTGAAGACGTGCACGAGAATATCATTCGGCTGCGCTCGGTGCCGTTTGTTTCGATGCCTGAGCGGCGGGTGGTCATGGCGGGACTGCCAACGGCGCTCAAAATCGCGCGCGAATACGACCTCGACATTATCCACACGCAAACTGAATTTGGCGTCGGCATTCTCGGAAAAATCGTCGCCAATCGGCTGCATATTCCCGTCGTGCACACGATGCACACCAAATACGAGGACTATGTGCATTATATTGCCAATGGGCGGCTGATACGGCCTGGCGCGATTAAATATGTCGTGCGGACGTTTTTGCTGGGGACGGAAGCGGTCATTTGCCCGAGTCCCATGACGCTTGAAGCAATCGAGAATTACGGCATCAAAGTTCCTAAACGCGTGATTCCAACAGGCATCGAGCTTGCGCGCTTCACGCGCCCTGATATCACGGCGGCTGACAGCGAAAAATTGCGCGCGCAGCTTTCTGTCAGCGCTGACGAAACGTTGCTGCTGTCGCTCTCGCGCTTGTCACAAGAAAAAAATATTCAGGCCGTGATTCGCGCATTGCCAGCTATTCGCGCGCATGTAGCCGCGCGCCTTATCATTGTCGGAGATGGTCCGTATTTGCCAACGCTTGAAAAGCTTGTCGAGTCGCTTGAGCTGACAGAGGCCGTGACCTTTGCGGGAAGTGTTGAAAATGATGAGGTCGTGCGTTATTACAAGGCGGCTGATTTCTTCATCAGCGCGTCAACTTCGGAGACGCAAGGGCTGACATTTACAGAAAGCATTGCGGCGGGTACGCCAATCTTGGCGGCTGAAAATCCATATCTTCACGCGCTCATTGATAATCCGCAGTTTGGGCGTTTGTTTGCCTCGGACGCTGATATTGCCGACGTCGCCACATCTGCCATAAGAAATCAGTGCGCCATCGCGCCCGCTTTGTTTGACAAAAAACTCTACGAGATTTCCGCGGAAAATTTTGGCAAGAAAGTGGCCGAATTTTATCATGATTTGATTATTGATTACCATAACCGTCCGTCTACGTTTGAGACGCTCACGGAACCGCTCAAATCCGCCACCGCGCGCTCAAATCATCTTGCACGTACAGTGGGCGAATCCGTCCGCACAATGCCTCTTAAAATTCGTGCTCAAAGCGGCTCGCTTGCCCAAAAAATGCTGAAATATGTTAAAATAGACAAGAAAAAGGAAGATGAGCATTAACATGGACACACATATGACAACAATCATTGAGCGGCTCGAAAAGCTGATTGCAATGAACGACCCCAAAGCAACGTACAATTTTGAGCGCGACGGCGTCGTCCTCGCGAGCGTCAGCCATGATCCTGAGACCAATGAATTCAGCGTTCGTTATCCCAAACAAAAAGCGGTGATGGAGTTTGATGATCTCACGCTCATTGCTGAGGAAGTTTACGACCTCTTGTTTGCGTAAACGCTTGTCGTTGAAATAAAAAATCTGTTCGGTTTTCCGCGCAGATTTTTTGCATGTTATGTTTTCCCAAAATAAATTTCTTGCACGTCGTCGGTGTAAGCACCATTTTCCTGATAGATGACAAGCGGCGGCTCGAAAATTTCGCCACCTGCGTGACCGTCTTTGATGGCGTCAATCAGCACCAAATTGGCCGCAGCGCCCATTTTCGGGTAGACAAATCGAATCCGCTTGGGCACGAGATGATGCGCCAAAAGCGTTTCTGTCAGCTCAAAAAAGCGCGCCGGCCGGTGAATCAGCGCAAAATGCCCTTGCCCTTTCAAAAGCGTCTGCGCGCTCTTACAAATTGTCTCGAAATCCGTTGTCAGCTCGTGGCGCGCCAGCTGATGATACTCTGATTGCTTCAGCTGCGACTGATTTTCCACCTTAAAATACGGCGGATTGCACACGACCAAATCCTGTGAGTTCGCACCCAACACGGCTGGCGCGTCTTTCAGATCCAGTGTCAATGGCGTGACGCGCGTAGCAAGCCCGTTTCGGCTGACAGAGCGCGCAGCCATCTCTGACAAACGCGGTTGCAATTCGACAAGCGCAAGTTTGCCTGTTGTCAGCGCTGACAGCATCAAACCGACGGCCCCATTGCCACTGCACAAATCCACAATTTTCCCGCTCTTTGGCACGCGCGGAAAATGCGCCAGCAAGACTGCGTCCAGCCCAAACGAAAATACTTCGCGCGACTGCAAAATCTCGATTTCCGTCCCCGGCAGCTTGTCCCAACGTTCATCCATTTTGATATTATAGCAAAAAAGACGGGTTCAAGCGTTTTGAAGCGTAAGAAAAAGAGAGCACGAAAGAATTAAAGCAGCGCTTTATTTTCTAAGAGCGCCACAAAAATCGTCAAAATGAGCCTGTTTAGAAACAAAAAAACCTCCGTTCCTGCGTTACCGCGTACTGGGAGGTTTCTCTTTAGGAGTAAATTTATGAAAAAGTCTATGTTGTTATTATAGCTGTTCTTCCTTAAATTGACCTTATTTTTATTAATGAATCTGTTTCATCACCCTGCTTTGCCCCCAAAAAGGGAAAAGCGACCTCTAAGCGCTAAAGCGCCAGAGTCTGCTTTTCGTCTAACCGAGTAGGAAAGCGACCCGTACGGCGCTGAAGCGCCAACGGTCTGCTTCCCACGCTTTAGCGCTCGTCGCCGAGTATCTTCGCTGTGCTACGCTGTCGAGGTTCGCTACGGCACTGAAGTGCCGAGTCGCAATCGCAACTAAACGCAAAACTGAGTTGCCACTCGACTTGCGGCTTTAGCCGCTTAGCGAGAGTGGACAGCGTAGCCGAAGGCGAAGATAGCCTTCAAAAGCAAAACGGGTTATGAAACAAGTCTAATTTACTTTAAATACGAGCGCCGTTCGCGGCACAAGGCGCATTTCGAGATTTCCGTCTGCAAATTTTGCCTTGTTTCTTGGGCCAAAGCCGCCAAAACGCGCATCATCTGTGTCAAAAATTAACGTTGGTGCTTGCAAAAACGCGAGTCGCAACATTTTGTCTTCTGACGGATGAAAATTAAACACGAACAAATAATCGCCTTTTTGATACGCCAGTAGCTTATCATCGTTTTGAATCCAGCGCTGCACAAGGCTTGACGTCCGTTTCAAAAATTCATTAGAAGCTTCAAGTGCAAGCATCGCCTGATCAAACGCGACAAGGTACTGATATTTTAAGTCTGGATTTTCTGCGATTGACCAGAGACGTCTGGCGTGCTGGAAACTGTCCCCATTGCCTTCGCGCGGAAAATCAAGCCATTCTGGGTGACCAAATTCATTGCCCATGAAATTCAGATAACCCTCGCCCGCAAGGCTAAAGGTAATCAACCGAATCAGCTTGTGCAGCGCAAGCGCGCGGTCAATCACGAGCGAATCCTGACCCTTGGCCATTGAATAATACACACCCTCGTTTGCCAGCCACATGAAAATCGTTTTGTCGCCCACCAGCGCCTGATCGTGACTTTCAGCATAGCCAATATTTTTCTCGCCCGGCCGTCTGGTCGTCAGCTCCCACCAGAGCCCCATCAAATCAAGCTCTTCGTCCGTTTTTGTTTTCAGCTGCTTAATCCAATAATCAGGAATCCCCATCGAAAGCCTGTAATCAAAGCCAATACCACCCTCCGAAATCGGATACGCCATGCCGGGCATGGCACTCATGTCCTCCGCCACCGTCAGCGCATCTGGGCGCACCTCATGAATTAAGGCGTTTGCCATCATCAAGTAAACAACGGCCTCAATATCCGTGTTCTCAGAAAAATATTTCCCGTAATCTGTAAACGCCGTTCCAAGTCCGTGGTCGTGATAGAGCATACTTGTCACGCCGTCAAAGCGAAAGCCGTCAAACCGATAGACATCCAGCCAAAACTTCAAATTTGACAGCAAGAAATGAATGACTTCGTCTTTGCCATAATTAAATAGCTTCGTGTTCCATTCGCGGTGCTCGCCGCGCGGTCCCGCGTGAAAATACTGGTAGTCTGTTCCGTCAAATTGATTGAGTCCGTCGCCCACATTTTTCACGGCATGCGAATGCACCACGTCAAGTAACACGCGAATGCCTAGGCCGTGCGCGGTGTCAATCAATTCCATGAGATCATCTGGCGTGCCAAAACGGCTGGATGCTGCGTAAAAATTGCTCACCTGATAGCCAAAACTGCTGTACAACGGGTGCTCCATGATTGCCATCAGCTGAATCGTATTGTAGCCCTCTTTTTTGATTCGTGGCAGAACATCGCGCATGAACTCAAAATAACTCGAAATCTTGTAATCTTCCGTCGAAATCCCAATGTGTGCTTCGTAAATCAGCGGCGCCTCTGTCAGCTTCGGTGATTTATTTTTAAACACATAAGACGGTGTATAAATCACGCCGTCAAACTCCCAGCGGTCATTTTGCACGGCATACGTTGCATAAGACGGCACGCGGTACAAATCCTCGCCCTGCTTTGTATAAAGCTGAACCTTGACGCGCGAGCCCTCTGGCAAATGGCCAGGCACTTTGATTTCCCAAACGCCGCCATAAGCGGACTTTAACTCATGCTCTTTTCCGTCCCAGCCGTTAAAATCGCCGATAAGCCACGCGCGCTCAGCATTGGGCGCCCATTCGCGAAATGTCCAAAAGCCCTCTTCTTGGTGAAAGCCAAAGTATTTGTAGCCATTCGCAAACTCGCTAAAACGGCCGTTAATGCCCATCAAACGCTTTTTCGTATTGGCATATTCCCACATCCGGTGCTCCAAGTCACCCTTAAATGGCTCCAACCAGGGATCCATTTGCAAAATATTTAGCGGCATTTTGTAAGCCCTTTCACTTTTTTCTTTAGTATACCATTTATTGCTAAAAAAAGCCCAAACGGGCTTAAAATGAAAATTTTTCGCCGTAGACATCGGCGGATTTGACCCCTTTTTTGCGTAAAAGCTGCATGGTGCCGCGCATCATTTGATTCGAGCCGCCGACGAGATAATAAGTATTTTTGTCAGCCAGCTGCTCAATTTGCTCAGCTGACAGGCGGCCGATTTGCGAAAGATAGGTGAAGTTTGGATATTTTTGAGCCAAGTCTTGCAAGAAAGCCTCATAAATCAAGTCTTTTTCTTCATGCGCGATGCGAATAAAGGTGATTTGCCGCGAGCTGACAAAGTGTAGCACCAAGGCAATCAACGGCACAGAGCCGATGCCCGAACCAATGAAAACCCACGCTTGCTCTTTGTGCTCATCAAGTGCGTCAAACAAGCGTCCATAGCTGCCGTCAATTCTGACACGGCCGTTGATCTTGACTGAATCAATTTTTTGCGTAAAATCGGCGTAATTTCGGATGGCAAAAGTCAGCGTTCTGTTTTTTGGGTTGTATTGCAAGATTGAAAACGGATGTTTTTCTTTCATGCCATTTTCATCAGGGAACGACAGAAAGACGAAATCGCCCGCACGAAACGTGTAACGGCCGCGAACGCGAATCACGAGCTCGGTCACATTGTCAGCGAGCTTATGACGCGCCACAAGCTGACCGTTACTGAATCCGAGAGGTTTGATAAAGTGATAGCTGATGTAAATAACCGCTGTCACGCCCGAATAAAGATAAAACCAGAACATGTAGCTTGCAAGCGCTGTGATATAAGGAATCAAAAGCACATGCCCAAAAACAAGGAGAATGCCCACAATATTCAAGCGGTGCAGCCAAATCGAAACTTCATAGCTGAAAATTTTCTCCAGACGATTTTTCAGAGTCGCCATGAGCTTGCTCCGCCCTGTCAGCCAGCTTGACATGAAAAAGATGGAATACAGCAAAATCGCTATAAACAGGTAAAGCGCCAGCGTCCCTGACCAGTAAATCATGCCCGACGACGGCAGCAGCAGATTGTGGAAAAAGGCGAGAGCAATCGCGAGCGTGCCGACGATTCCGTGCAGAAAATACATTTCTGGAAGACCTATCAATCGGTCAAGCCAGCGCGGTTTCTCCGAGAGCGCCGTCACCAAAAGCATCCAGACGTATGCAATTGTGCCGACTTGCGTCCCAAAAATAGCGGAGGCATTAACCGTGCCTTTGAGGCCCTGCGCCGCCGTCACAATCAGCGGCGTTGGCAAAGCAAAGATGGTAATCAACCAAAACAAGCCCAGCCAGTAGCGGTGTTTTTTAAGCATTTTTCGTCCCCTTTCGATTTATTTTTCCTTCTGTTGTGACGCTAAATCCTGTCAGATGCCGCGGAAGTTCGCTGTCAGCGCTGACAATAAGTGCCGTTGCCCACACATCGACTTCTTGTAAGCTTTGCCCAATGACAGTCGTCTGCAAAAGCGTTTTATCTGCGCCCGCGATGTGCTGACCGCGCTCGGCGATGCCTGAGGTTGCAATGGCGCCTGTTTTCATTGGGATTTCTGCAATCATTTTCAACTTGTCGCGCGGGTCAACCACGCCAATACCAAATGTCCAGTCGGCGTCTTCGCGCGTTTCCATTTGCATGTCGCCGCCGCCGTTGAGATTTGCGGCAAGAATATCTGGAAATTCGAGCAGCGGTTTGAGGAAACGTTTGAAGCCTTCTTCAATCGCCCAACCTTTGACAAAGCCGCTTGGATTGTATTTTCCCGCCTGATAATACGCATCAAACGCGCCGTGTGTGGCGACTTTTGCTTGCTCGCACGAGACATAAACAAAGCGCATTTCCTCAGACATTGTCAAAAAATCAAGCGCGCCCAGATTGTAGCGGCTGACTTCTGAGTCTGGCAAAAAGGGTGAGAAAACTTCTTCCACGTGCCAGAGCCAATTTTCAAGAGCCGCTTGCGCAGCTTCAATTTCTACCAGCTGTCGCTGCGCACGCAGGACAATTTGCGTCGTGAAAGCCGTGCCCATCCCCATGTAAACGAGGGTCGCCATCTGCGTGTTTTCTTTAACTGTTCTGCTTTTTAATGCCATAGGCTCCTCCTTCTTTATCGTTATAATGCTTGGTTTAAGGCATTTTGCAGCGAGCTTGTAAAGCCGTTGTAAGTGACTGTCGCGCCCGAAATCGCTTGAATCGTTGCCGAGTTGGCCGCTTTCGCCTCGCTGATATATTGCGGCTCGGCCGTGTCGTCAATCGCCGTCGATTTGCTGTTTCCGTCGTCTGACGTACTCTTTAAAAAGGTAATCGCGCTGATTTTTCCAGAACTAATCGTCACTTTCACCTCAACATTGCCCCATTGCGTTGAGACGGTGCTGCCCGTGTAAGTTCCGTCCTTGTAGCCTGTGCTTGCGCTCGAAGAGCTCGAAGCCAAAGCCGCGCTGGTTGTATTCGAGTTTGACGTCGCTGTGGTTGGACTACTTGCAGCCGTTGTGCTGGCTGTTGTCGCGGTTGTTTTTTGATTGAAAAACCAAAGACCGTCAACGAGCGCGACAAGACCTATCAGCGCTGACACAATAATTGAAACTATTTTTTTCATTTTTCGCCTCCTGATTTATTAGATGAAAGGCAGCATGTAGACGGCGTCCACGATGATAGCTGCGACAACGACAAGGCTAAGAATGAGTGCAAGTGTTTTTTTCATGATGAAACCCTCCGATATAATAAACTAGAAACACTACTGAGTCTGTGTTTCTTGAGCTATAATATATCAGACAATTTTAATTTCAAGCTTAAAAAAAGCAAAACTGAAACTTAAAATGAAAAAGTCTCAGTTTCTGTTATTATTTCGCCCCAAATTTCGACTTTTTTTGGTCTGTAAGCCGCCACGTGCCCCGAAACCGCGTGATCGTCTGACAAAAAATGTAAATGAAAACCTGCGTCTGGCGTGAAAATGCCCGTCAGCACGCCTGACAGGTTTTCTTTTTCAAACGTCGCAAGCGCGAGTTCCGCATACGGCGCTGTATTATTCGACGGCTTGACCGAAAGCGTGAGCGTGTCAAATGTGCCCGAAATCAGCAGCGCCCAACTTTTTGTTTTGTCGAGTTCTGTCAGCGCTGATAAACGCATACTAGGCCTGTCATAGCTGACAGAAAATGGCGTTGTCGCGTTTTTCGGAACCACACGCACCGAGCCGTCCGCACGCGCCTGATAGCAAATGCCATTTGCCACAATCGTCTCGCCCGACGCGCCGTCAAGTGTCCCGATGCCGAACGCACCGTGCAAAAGCAGCTCTCCCACAGTGCCCACGCCCTGATAGTTGCTAGAGAGAAGCGCACCGTAGCTGCCCATTTGATAGAGTTTGCTCATCTCAAGCTTCCTTTACAGCATGTCAAAAAGACTGAGTTGATTGTCGTCAGACCAACCGTCAAGCGCGCCCATTGCGCTGAGCCCGTCAATATTTGTCTGCGTCAATCCTGTGCGCGTTCGCAATTCATTTTTGGAGAGAAATTCACCCTTTTTGCGCGCCTCAATCACTGATTTTGCGGCGGCGTCTCCCAGACCGTCCATAATGACAAACGGCGGAATCAGCGTGTCACCCTCAATAATAAAGTCCGTTGCATCCGAATGATAAACGTCAATCTTGCCAAATTTGAAGCCGCGCTCGCGCATTTCATTGACCAATTCGAGCGTCGTTTGAAGGTCGAGCTCGCGCGGCGTGGCCGCATTTTCACGCGCGCGCGTGCGTGATTTGATGTCTTTCACGCGGTCTTTGATGCTTTGCAGCGGGCCCGCCATCAGCTCAATATCAAACGCACCTGCGCGAATTGAAAACCACGCCGCGTAATAATCCATGGGGCGATGCACCTTGAACCACGCCACGCGCAGCGCCATCATGATATAGGCCGTCGCGTGAGCTTTGGGGAACATGTATTTGATTTTCGCGCACGAGTCAATGTACCATTGAGGCACACCGTTTGCGAGCATGTGCGCAATATAAGAATCGCGCTCTTCCTCTGGCAGCTTGTTCCACAAGCCTTTACGGACTTTTTCCATGATCTTAAACGCCAGCGGTTCATCAAGTCCTTTGTGAATCAAATACACCATAATATCATCACGACAGCCAATCACCGTCGAAAGCGTCGCAATGCCTTGTTTAATCAAGTCCTGCGCGTTTCCTGCCCACACGTCCGTACCGTGCGAAAGCCCTGAAATCTGCAGCAAATCGGCAAATGTTTTCGGTTTTGCGTCAGCAATCATGTTCATTGATGTGAACGTCCCCATCTCAGGCACACCATACGTTCCCAGCTTTTGACCAAGATTTTGCTCTTTGGTAATGCCGAGTGATTCGGTGGTCGTGAAAAGTTTTAAAACCTCAGGATCGCCGAGCGGCAAGGTTTGCGGGTCAATGCCTGAAAGCGTCTGGAGTTTGCGAATCATTGTCGGGTCGTCGTGCCCGAGAATATCGAGTTTTAAAATATTGTCGTGAATCGCATGGAAATCAAAGTGCGTGGTTTGCCATTCTTTCGTGAGGTCATCAGACGGATACTGCACCGGCGAGAAATCGTACACGTCCATATAGTTTGGGATAACGATAATGCCGCCCGGATGCTGCCCCGTCGTTCGTTTCACGCCTGTCGAGCCTGCGGCCAGTCGATCTTTCTCGGCATTTCGGTAATATTTCCCGTAATCGCGCTCATAGCCCAGCACATAACCATAAGCCGTCTTGTCCGCCACGGTCGCAATTGTCCCCGCGCGAAAGGCATACTCTGCGCCAAAAATATCCCGCACGTCAAGATGGGCGTAAGGCTGATCCTCACCCGAGAAATTCAAGTCAATATCGGGCACTTTGTCGCCGTCAAATCCCAAAAAAGTCTCAAACGGAATATCTTGTCCTTCGCGCGTCAATTCTTCGCCACAATCGGGGCATTTTTTCTCGGGCATATCATAGCCAGAGCCAAAACTACCATCCGTGATGACTTCAAAATGCTGACATTTCGGGCAAATGTAATGCGGCGGCAACGGATTGACTTCTGTCACGCCAATCATCGTCGCAACGAGCGACGATCCAACAGAGCCACGCGAGCCCACGAGATAGCCGCGCGCATTGGATCTTGCAATCAGCTCTTGTGCACACAAATAAATCACGGAAAAACCATTGCCGATAATCGAGCGCAATTCTTTTTCGAGCCGCGCATCAATGAGATCTGGTAGCGGATTGCCGTACATTTTGTGCGCCGCCTCGTAAGTTAAGCGCGCAATGTGTTCGCCCGCCGTTTCGCCACCGTCAAACGTCATCACTGGCGTATAAAGCTCATTTCTGACAGGCGAAATCTCATCAAATTGTGCGGCGAGTTCCTGCGTATTTTTGACCACAATTTCGTGCGCCTTGTCAGCGCCCAAAAAGCTAAACGCGCGAAGCATTTCGTCCGTCGTTCTAAACTGCGCGGCAGGCAACGGAATCGGCTGTGCGTCTTCACCGTGCCCCATCGGACGATTAATTTCAAGACCAGGGTTTGAGCGCACAATAATTTCGCGGTAAATCGCGTCCTCAGGAGCGAGATAATGCACGTCGCCATCAGCGATGACGGGCTTTCCTATCTGTTCGGCGAGCTTTATCAAATCCGAAATCGTCCTGTGCACTTCCTTTTCAGACTTGAACGTCCCGCCATCAAGCAGCGGCTTGTAAAGCGCAGGCGGCTGAATCTCGATAAAGTCGTAAAATTTTGCAATTTCCACCGTTTCGTCAAATGAGCGATTAATGAGTGCGTCAAAGACTTCGCCGTTTGCGCATGCCGATCCTACGAGAAGCCCATCGCGGTGCGCTTTTAAAACACTGCGCGGGAGGCGCGGCACGCCTGCAAAATACGTCACATTGCCGTAGCTGACAAGCTTAAAAAGATTTTTCAGGCCCGCCTGCGTCTGCGCGTACAGCGTCGCATGTACGGGGCGCTGCTTTTTGTAGCTGTCAGCGTTGACAAGAAGCTTGTTAAGGTCACAAAAATCGCTGATAGCTGGGTGATCGATCGGCTCTTCAATACGATAATTTTCGCCTGGCGCAAGCGGAATGCGTTTGTGCGCGTAGCGCAATTCCTCCAAAAAAATGAAAAACAGGCGGCCTGTAGCTTCCGCGTCTTGGTCCGCCAAATGGTGGTGCTCAAGAATCACGCCAAATTTCTTTTGCAACGGTCCAAGCCCGTGGCGCTTCATATTGGGGTACAAATTGCGCGCCAGCTCGAGCGTATCGATGATCGGCTCAGAAATGCGTGGCAGCCCGACGCGATCGTAATTTGCATTCATGAAGCCAATGTCAAACTTATTGCCGTTGTGGGCGACCAAAATCGAGCCGCGACAAAATTCCTGAAAGTCTTTAAGCACGTCTGCAAGCGGCTTTGAGCCCTCGACCATTTCGTCTGTGATACTCGTCAAATCCGTCGTAAAACTCGAAATTGGATAGCCAGGATCGAGAAACTCATTGAAACTCGCGATAATATTGCCTTTGTGCATTTTGGACGCGGCAATTTGGATAATGTCATTGAAACGTGCAGAAAGCCCCGTTGTCTCAATGTCGAAAACCACATAGGTGCTGTCGTGCAGGTCAATGCCTTCGGTTTCATTCAGCGTGATAGGCACCGTATCCTCGACAATATTCGCCTCAACACCGTAAATAATTTTTACACCGTGTTTTTTGCCCGCCTGATACGCTTCTGGAAAGCCCTGAACGCCGCCGTGATCCGTGATAGCAATCGCCTTGTGCCCCCACGCGGCTGCCTGCGCCACCAAATCGCCTGCCGACGCAATTGCATCCATCGTAGACATATTGGTGTGCGTGTGAAACTCGACGCGTCGCACGTCTTCAGGCTCTTCGTCCTTGCGCACATTTTTAGGTGCAATTTCGATGAGCGCTTTTAAATCAAGCGTTGGCTCGCGGTCAAATTGGCCCATCACAAGATTACCCTGAACACGCACCCACTGTCCTTTTTTGATTTGGTCAAACAGCTCGATTTCGGCGGGTCTCGAGCCAAATTTCTGAACTTTATAACTCGTCGTATAATCCGTCATGAAAAATTCGAGACGGTGCCATTCTTTTTTGGTCGCGCGATTCGTGCCTGAAACGTGCTCTGCTTTAAAAATCCATCCCTCAAAAATAACGCCGACTTCTTGTCCCTGCACCGAATTCATTGGCGTTACAGGATTATTTTTATCCACTCTGATATCGCGCCCAAGCTTGAGGCTCTCTACGCTTTTGTCCGTCGCAGCGCCCTGTTTTTTGGTTGATTTCGCCTCTGAAGTCGGTGTTTTTTCTGTTTTGCTGGCATCAAACTCCGCTTGCTGAGCCGTCGCGCGCTCGATCATTTGCGCAAGCTCAAACTCGTGCGCCGCTAAGCTGTCAGCCATCAGCTGTGCATTTATCGCCACTTCTAAGTTAAATTTTTTAAAGCCAAAGCGCCGCATAAACATGTTCACTTGCGGGAAATTGGTGACTTTGAAGTTTGACAAGCCAGGCAATTCCTGAATTTGCAAAATCTGTTCATCGTCAAATTTGAACTGTTTAAAAATCCCAGTGAACGCTGGCGCATCAATCATTTTCTCATCAAAAATCAGCTGATAATACGCGTTAATAAGCGCTGTATCAGCGCTTCCTGAGCCATCACGAGCCGTGATAGATACGGTCGTTTCGGCAATGCCCGAAAATACTTTTTTTGTCAGCGCTGACAACATTTTGTAATTTTCAACCGGCAAAATAGTGTCAAATAACAGCTCAAAATTCCACGTGCGCGCCGCAGAATCCACAAGCACCGAATCAATTGCGCCTGTCTGAAAAAGCGCGCTGTTGCGCACTTCTAGCGGCATATTAATTTGATCAAGCAGAATTTCAAATTTGTCATTCATTGCTTAAATTATAGCAAAATTTGACAAAAAAAACTTGTGGTTGCCACAAGCCTTTTATTTCGCCTCGTAATGAAAATCAGGATTTATTTCCGCATCAAGCGCCGCAAATGCGTGCTCCATGCGCGCGTTCACCTCCGCAATGCCTTCCTCATTCATTTTTTTGATGTCAGAAATGTCAATCGCACGACCAAAATTGACCGACACTTTCTCGCGCTTGAAAACGCCTGAAAGCGTCAGGGGACCCTGGTAAACGGCTGGCACAAGCCTCACATTCGCCATCTTCGCAATAACCGCAACGCCGCCTTTCATGTCTGCCGAATGTCTGGTGCCTGACGGAAACATGATTAACGATTTGTCAGACGACTTCAGCATTTTGACCGCATATTTCATTGACTGCGGGCTCGGATTGTCACGATTGACAGGAAAAGCGCCACATTTGCGAATCCACCAGCCGCCAAAACCTTTGAACAGCTCCTTTTTCGCCATGAAAATAAACTGCTTGGGCGCAGTCGCAAATGCAAAATACACGGGTTCCCACGCCATTCGGTGCGGCGCCACAAGAATATAATTGGTGGCTTTATCTGGCAAGCGGTCACGATTGTAAAATTTCGTGCGCCCGTTAAAAATAACTAATAAAAAGTGGACCAAGCCACGACAAAAAGCATAAAACATGCCTTTATTGTACCAAAACTCACAAGAAAAAGCCATGATGGCTTTTCAGGCTGAAAATAACGACAAATGCTCACGGAAAAGCTTCCAACGCTTACCTCACCCGCGTGAATTTGCACAAAACCATGGAAATTTGCCTAAAATTCAATTTGTCGGACAAATTCCGAGCGGGGGGCGGAAGCTGCTGATAAACCGTAGCTCAAAAGCGTGGTCTGCCATTGACTTTGGCGCCTTCAAGATCAAGCGTAAAATCTTCGCCGCCTTGGCCGATGCCGCGAAAGAAAAAGTTGAAAATCGGGACAATCACGAACAGCCAGCGCCCGTACGCAGGCGAAACAATTGCGATTCCCATAATGACAAGGTTGACCGCAAGCGAGAAGAAAAGACGACTTGCCCAAACTCTGCGCCAGAAAGCGAATGATTTTGATTTTTTCTTGAATTTTGCGCGCGCGATGCCATAACTCATGAACTCTTGCAGAATCAGCGTCAAAAGAATAACGATACCGTAATTCAGCGCAGCAAGCCAGTCTGGCGCAATCATCAGCCATTTTGTCAAGAGCGGCAAAAGCGACAGCATGCCAATATAAACAAATTCCATGACAACCATCCGCTCGGTCATTTCCTCAGTCAGCGCCAGATTTTTATGATGATTGAACCAAAAATTCGCAATCACGATAAAGCTGATAAGAAAAATGCCGACCGACTCAAGGAACTGCAAATAGTGTGCATTGCCCGTTGGAACAGGAATTTCAAGGAGCATGATCGTGATAATCACGGCAATGACGCTGTCTGAAAATGTCTCAATATGATTGCGCAACTTTTGCCGCGAAAGTTTCATTTCAGATTTTGTGTGTTCAGCCATTTTCTCGCGCAACTCACCGCGTGAAAGTTTCGCAAGGCTTGGATGTTCCGCAAGAAATTCGTCAAACATTTCATTGCGCGCTTGCAAAAGCTCTGGATTTTTCCGTATGCGCGCAATCTGGCGCGCACGTTGGCTACTCTGGCGCAATTCTTTAGGCGTGAACGTGTGCGCGTTGATAACTTTCTTGGCGGAGCCGTCAACCCCATCCGTCGCAAGAAAATCTGCTTCTTTAGATTGGCTGTCAAGTAAGTTGACACCAGCTGTCAACTTACTGTCAACCAACGTCTCTTTTTCAGTCATGGCGTGCCTCCGAGGTGTCAAGCAAAAGAGTCACGGGGCCATCATTTTCAAGAGCCACGAGCATATTGGCCCCAAATTCGCCCGTTTGAGTGGGGCGAATTTCAGAGAGTTTTTGGTTGAACACGGCGTATAGTTTGCGTGCGTAGTCAGGATTTCCTGCGTGCACAAAACTCGGGCGTTTCCCTTTTTTGGTGTCTGCAAAAAGCGTAAATTGGCTAATCGAGAGAATTTCGCCTGCAATGTCTTGCACAGAGAGGTTCATTTTGCCCGCGTCATCGCTGAAAATGCGCATCTCCGTCACCTTGCGCACGGCATACTCAACATCAAAAAGGGTGTCCGCATTTTCGACGCCAACAAGGAGCAATAGCCCTTGCCCAATTCGAGCTTTCTGATTGTCCCAGCTGACAGACGCTGATTTGACGCGCTGAAGTACGATTTTCATGACAACAGACCTTTCAAATCTGATAATTTTTGTAGCGCTTCAAGCGGCGTGAGTTGGTTGATGTCGAGCGCCGCCAATTTTTCTGTCAGCTCACGATTTTCTGGCTCACTCGCAAAAAGCTCCAGTTGCTGGGCTTGATGAGCTGGCGCAAGCTGCACTTCTTGGCTCTCTAATTTTTGTAAAATGCTGTCAGCCCGCATCAGAAGCGACTGTGGCAGGCCCGCAATGCGCGCCACATGAATGCCGTAAGATTTGTCAGCGGGCCCCGGCAAAATTTTATGCAAAAAAGTGACCTCGCCATTTTGCTCAAGCGTCGCCACGTGGACGTTTGTCAGCTGAACGAGCGTTTTATCCAGCGCCGTCAACTCGTGGTAATGGGTTGCAAAAAGCGTTTTTGCCCCAATATTGTCGTGAATGTATTCAATAATGCTCTGCGCAAGCGCGAGACCATCATACGTTGCCGTCCCACGCCCGAGCTCATCAAATAAAATCAACGAATTTTGCGTCGCACGCGCAATCGCCACATTTGCCTCGCTCATCTCAACCATAAACGTCGATTCGCCGCCAATTAGATTATCTGACGCGCCGATACGCGTGAAAATCGCATCAAACAACGGCAATTCAGCCGTTTGTGCCGCCACAAAACTTCCCATTTGTGCCATGACCACAATTTGTGCCAGCTGGCGCATATAAGTTGATTTTCCGGACATATTGGGGCCTGTAATCAGCTGAATGGCCGTGTTTTCGGGCATATCAAGATCGTTTGGCACGTATTCTTGTGCGCCCAGAACTGACTCTACCACGGCATGCCGACCATTTTTGATAGCAATTTGATGCGAATCATTAAAGTTCGGTTTTTGATACTTATTTTTCTCAGCAACCGTAGCGAAACTTTGCAGCACATCAATGCTCGCCACTGCTCTGGCAAGCGCCTGAAGCCGCGGAATATAGCCTTTGACCGTCTCGCGAATCTCGCAAAACAGATTATATTCGAGCGTTGACGAGCCAGCGCGCGCTTCAAGCATGGTTTCTTCAATTTCCGCGAGTTCCTTTGTCGTGTAACGCGTCGCATTTTTGAGCGCTTTTTTATAGATAAAATACGCTGGAATGTTCGGAATTTGGCTCGCTGTCACATGAAAATAATAGCCGTCTTGGCGATTATAATCAATTCGCAAGCCTGTAATGCCTGTTGCCGCGCGCTCTTTGGCTTCCAACTCAGAAATCCACGACGCCCCATTTGACAAGGCTTCGCGGTACGTGTCAAGCTGCGCATTGTAGCCTGTTTTTATAATCGCGCCATCCGTAATCACGCGCATCGCAGTCGGCTCAATTGCACGTTCTATCAGCGCTGACAGCTCTGGTACTTCGTCTAAGCGCGCAATCAGCGGTTCTAAAACAGGCTGTGCAAGCACTGACAAAATCGTTTTAATTGCCGGCACGTGTGACAAGCTGTTTGCCAGTTGTGTTAGATCAACGGGCACTGCTTTTCCAAACGAAACGCGCGACGCCAGCCTTTCTAAGTCGTAAACACCTCTCAGCGACTCAATCAAATCTGCGCGCTCAAAAAAATTATCAAGCAAAATCTGAACGATTTCTTGCCGTGTCTCGATTTTTGTTCGGCTTATGAGCGGGCTCAAAAGCCAAGCTTTTAGCAAGCGCGTCCCCATCGCCGTTTTCGTTTGATCCAAAACGCCATAAAGCGTTCCCGATTTCTTGCCATCCCGCGCGTTTTCTACCAGTTCAAGCGCACGCTGTGTCTCAAATGACATCTGCAAAGATTGCGCCAATTCGTAAAATTCAGGCGCCTTGATGTGCGTCAAATCGCGCAACTGCGTGCGTGTCACGTATTTAAGAAGCTTGTCGCACGCGTCCGCCCCGTCAAATTGCTCAGAAATCACAAGATTCAAGCGCTTCGTAAATACAGAGCGCTCCTGTTCTGTCAGCTCAAACCCAACGACAATTTCGCGTGCTTTCAGGCTTGCAATTTCGCCCAAAACTTCTGTCAGCGCTGACAACTCGGTAAATCGAAATTCGCCCGTCCCCAAATCCAAATACGCCAGCTGATAGCTGATGCCGCCAGAAGCTGACAGCTTATCAACACTCACCAAAAAATTATTTGCGGCAGCTGACAAACTTTCCGTGTACGTTCCAGGCGTCACAACCTGCGTCACGCCGCGCTTGACAATCCCTACAGCATCTTTTGGATCCTCCAGCTGGTCCGCAATCGCTACTTTGTGCCCCAACTCGACCAAACGCGCGATGTACTCATCGACCGCTTTCCACGGCACGCCCGCCATTGGCACAGGATTTTCTGCGTCCTTATTGCGCGAAGTCAATGTCAATTCGAGAATTTGTGCCGCATTAACCGCATCATCATAAAACAGCTCATAAAAATCGCCCATGCGAAACAACAAAAAGGCGTCTGGGTAGTCCGCCTTAATCGCCAGATATTGCTGCATTCCTGGAGAAATTTTCGATTTCTCAGCCATTTAATCCCGCCTCAACTTTCTCTTCAATCTCACGCGTCACGTATGTCAATAAATCATTCACAGCCACCATTTTCGCCGCATAATCCACAACCCGCACATTTTCCTTCAGCTTTTTCTCCAAAATCTGCGCAGCACGAGACGTTTCCCTAAACGCCTGCTCTTTCCCGATTTGCTGAAATAAAACTGCCTCCTTTTGCAGCCGTTTCATCTCTTCATAATCCGCCCAAACGTCAGGCGTCGCACGCAACTTTGCTTCTGCCACCTGAAATTCCTGCACATAATCCAGCGCCTCTATTTTTTCTTTCAATTCATCAATTAAGGGCATCTTCAATTTCCTTTTTAAGCCTGTCAGCGCTGACAATATCTGCACAAACAACAAGTAATGTATCCGCGCCCGCAACTGTTCCGAGCACCTCTTCTCGCTTTGAAATATCAAACTCATTCGCAAGCAAATCCGCTTCGCCCAGCCGCGTATGCACGACCAACATAAACATCGTGCTTTGAACAGACAAAACAAACTGACGGAAAATAGTCTGAAACGCTTCGTTTTGCTTTTCTTGATCGGCAAGCGCATAGATTTTTTTACCGTCTTTATAAATCTTGACCAGTGCCAGCTCACGAAAATCACGCGACAGCGTTGCCTGCGTGACGTCGCAGCCATTTTCTTTCATCAAAACCACAAGCTCGTGCTGTGTTTCAACCACGTTCGCCGCAATCACCTCGCGGATTAATTTTAAACGTTCCATTCGATTCATTGCGTCTATTATACCAAAAGCCGCTGGCTTTGTCCCGTCTCTCCCACAATGACACGCACTTTTTGTATCATCCAGTTCAGCCTCTCAAAACAGTCGACTTCACTTTTTGGTATAATAGCAACATGACACCCAAAAATATGACATTCAAAATGGAAAAAGCAAAAGCTTTCGATGACTATTTCAATGACCCAAGAATGTCTCAGCTGCAGCTCCGTTTTTTTGCGAAAGTCCGCCGCATGGTGCACACGCTTTTGCCCGACGTGCGAGAACGTGTTGGCTACGCCATGCTGGGTTTTTATGCACCCACTTCAAAAAATCTCAAAGAAACTTTATTTTTCATCACGCCCGCAGAAAATTGGGCAACTTTGGGCGGCACGCAAGGCTTGCCTGAGAAATCTCTTCTCCCTTGGGCGAACTTAGGCGTCCAAACGATTGGAAAAGGAAGCCTGCGTGTTCCCTATACAATCGCCGACCCCGATCTTTACGCATTGCTTGAGACAATAATAACCTATAACCTCGAGTGCTATCAGCGCTAACCGTCTCCTTTTCTTCACTTAAAATATGGTATAATTATCAGCAGAAAACATTAAAGGATCCCGCATGAGTGACAAAGAACTTATTTCAAATAAATTAATAGCAGCCATTTCTCCACTAGCCCCCGCACTTTCTGAAGAAAAAATTCACGCACTACTCGAAATTCCAAAAGACACCGCAAAAGGTGATTTTGCGTTCCCCGTTTTTTTACTTGCCAAGGAATTGCACAAGGCGCCGCCGCTTATTGCGAGCGAATTGGCTGCGCAGATTGATGCAACAGGCTTTGAGAAGGTCGAAGCCGCAGGCTCCTACATCAATTTCTTTCTCGACAAATCGGCAACCGCAACCGCCGTTATCCGTGATATTATGAGCCACGGCACGCATTTCGGCGATTCCGACGAAGGAAAAAATCAAAATGTACCTATTGACATGTCTGCGCCAAATATTGCAAAACCCTTTTCCATCGGCCATTTGCGCTCGACGGTTATCGGCGATTCACTCTCAAAAATCTACCGCAAACGTGGCTACAATACGATTCGCATCAACCATTTGGGGGACTGGGGCAAGCAATTTGGCCTTTTGATTACCGCCTACAAGCATTGGGGGAACGCCGAAACAATCACCGCAAATCCGATTGATGAGCTTTTAAAGCTCTATGTGCGCGTCAACGCCGAAGCCAAAGAAAACCCCGAAATCGACGAAGAAGGGCGTAGCTGGTTCCTCAAAATGGAGCAAGGTGACGCCGAAGCACTTCGCATCTGGCGCTGGTTCTCAGACGTCAGCCTTATCGAATTCAATCGCATCTACACGAAACTCGGCGTTACTTTTGAATTCTTCATGGGCGAATCTTTTTATTCCGACAAAATGGATGCCGTCGTTGACGACCTGAAAAATAAAAATCTCTTGCACGAGAGCCGTGGTGCTATGGTCGTTGACCTTGACGAATACAATCTAAACCCTGGCATGATTACCAAGTCAGACGGTGCAACACTTTACATGACGCGCGACTTGACAACCGCACACTACCGCAAGCGCACTTTTAACTTCGCTAAAGCCATTTACGTCATCGGTGGCGAGCAGACCTATTACCTCCAGCAAATGATGGCCGTTCTTAAAAAAGCGGACTTTGCTTGGGCAAACGATATGATTCATATCCCATTTGGCATGGTGACACAAGACGGCCGCAAGTTCTCAACACGTCAAGGCCACGTCGTCAAACTCGAAACAACGCTTGACGAAGCTGTTGAGCGTGCATTGACACAAATCAATGAAAAAAATTCCGACTTACCGCACAAAGAAGAAATTGCCGAAGCTGTCGGTGTCGGCGCTGTCAAGTTTTATGACCTCAAAACAGACCGACTCAACGGCTATGATTTTAACCTCGATGAGATGGTTTCCTTTGAAGGCGAAACAGGACCCTATGTACAATATGCTTACGCGCGTATTCAATCTATCTTGCGTAAAGCAAATTACTGGCCTAAAGCTATTACAGAGTTGCCAATTTCAACACCTGACGCGTGGGAAATTATCAAACTTCTTCAAAGTTTCCCGGCTATCGTCGCACGTGCCGCCGAAAAATATGAGCCCTCAATCATCGCCAAATTTTCGATTAATCTTGCGCAAAGCTTCAATAAATATTATGCGCATGTCCACATCATGGATCAAGATGCCGAGCTTGATGCCCGCCTTGCGCTCATTGCCTCAACCGCAACCGTCCTCAAAGAAGCTCTGCGCCTCCTCGGCGTAGAAGCCCCCGAGCAAATGTAAATTTAAAAAACCTCTCAAAAATTTTGAGAGGTTTTAGTTTATTTTTTCTTGCCAAATAGGCCCGTTTTTGCACCCGCAACAGCAATACCGCTCGCTTCTGCGTATTCACGAAGCGCTGTTTCTTGCTCCTTGTTGAGCTTTTTGGGAATCGTGATTTGTACCATGACATGCTGATCACCAAAGCCCGAGCCGCGTAATTTCCCTGCGCCTTTTCCTTTGAGGCGAATATCTGTCCCCGTCTGTGTCCCAGCTGGGATTTTCATTTTCACGTCACCATGTACCGTCGGTACCAAAATCTCATCGCCAAGCGCCGCTTGGACAAAGTTAATCTCAAGCGCATAGTAAATCTCGGAGCCATCGCGCTCATAGCGGCTGGAAGCAGCGACCGTAAAACGTACATAGAGGTCGCCGTAAGGCCCTCCGTCGCTACCAGCCTCACCTTGACTAGCAAGACGCATTTGTTGACCTGTTTCAACGCCTGCAGGCACTTTGACCTTGACCGTATGAGCTTGTTTCGTGTGCCCCGATCCGCCACACGTGGTACATTTTTCCTTGATTTCTTTACCTGTCCCGTGACACACATCACAGACAACCGTTGAGCGCATCATACCAAGCGGTGTTTGACGATCCACATTTATCTGACCTCGCCCACCACAACGTGCACAAGTCACAGGATGCGTGCCAGCTTTTGCGCCGCTTCCACCGCATGTTCCACAATTGTCTTCGCGCGTATATTTGATTTCTTTCTCAACACCAAAAACTGCCTCCCCAAAAGTCAGGTTAATACGATATTGAAGATCTTCCCCTTGCTGCGGTGCGTTTGGATTACCACCCGAGCCACCACCAAAAAAGCTTGAAAAAATGTCTTCAAAGCCACCAAAACCGCCTCCTTGAAAGCCAGAAAATCCCCCGCCTGCGCCACCAAAGCCGCCCGAGTTTGCACCCGCCGCACCAAACTGATCGTAATTAGCGCGTTTTTGCTCATCACCAAGCGTTTCGTACGCTTCTTGAACTTTTTTATACTTATCCTCGGCGCCCGCTTCTTTGTTAATATCTGGGTGATATTGCTTTGAGAGTTTGCGATACGCCTTTTTAATCTCGTCTTGACTCGCGTTTTTCCCCACGCCCAACTCATTGTAAAATTCTTCGTTATTCATGCCTTTTATTATACCATTTAGGTCAGAAATGGTCAAAAATTTAGCACTCCAAAGAAAAGAGTGCTAAATTTTGTTTTAAAACCTTCTTCTGGCTATTTCGACTGGCTCTTCTCAAGCAGGAGCAGAGACTAATAATCGCCAAAGCTTGATAAGTGCTTTGTTTACATAACCAGAAAAGAATCCCTGTTGGCACTATAAGTGTATTGACCATTCTAATCTGGTCTTGTGCTGACGCAGCGGGTGCCCAGTCTTTTCCGCCTATTGCTTTAGAATCGTCCGCAACGTTTTTCCCTGCAATAGAATAGTTGTCTTTTGGGGCATTTTGGTCTTTGACATAAAGCCCTATTTCAGCGTCCATAAAAGATAAACTCCTAACTCCACGAGACAATATAGAGTCAATAAAACTAATAGTGTAATCCAAATGATATAAAGTGTGAGTGAAACTATATTTTTATTATTCTTAAACCTTTTTTCAAATATTTTTATCGTTAGGATCATTAATACGATTAAGGATATTATAAATAGAGCTAATAAAATCATGCTATTCCCCAATCAAGTCATTTTTATTTTCCTTTATTTCAAATTTTTGTCAGCATGATCCAATCCGTCAAGATTGAACAAATTATTTTGTACTGTCTGCAATTTACTTATAGCTTCTGTCAGCCTAGTAATTTTCCGCAAAGTCCCACTATTATCCTTAGACATAAAAAATCTCCTTATTTCTCGTCCGCAAAGGGATCAATTTCCACATTGCGCGATTCCTCCAGCTTTTGAAGCGCAGCATTCAGTTCTGCGATATAAATTTCATCCTGCTTGTCTGAAAACCCCTTATGAATCACTTCAAAAATATTTTTTTGATTGAAGTAGAGAAGTTTTCCATCTTGTAGTCCTTCAGGATACTGAACCGCTCCATAGCTATACTCCTCGTTTAATTCTTTTACTTCGTTATATATTTGGACACCACGTATAGTAATCATAAAATACTTAGGTGAGCCTTCCAATACAACAATACTTCCGAGTGGTAAAAATTCTTTAGTATTCATTTTATTTCTCCTCATTTTATTTAATTTCTCTGCTTTATAGGTTAATTCCATCTCGCGTTATTCCATTTCTTTGTTAAATAACTAAAAAGATTCTCTAAGCTATCATCACCTGCGTGCATAATTGGAAATTGATGGGTTATTTTGTTTCTCATTGGAGCAGCTATATCAAGCTGTTTACTCCAATGAATAAGAATAAACGTGTTAGCTCGAGTGTTCTCATTACGCAACTCTATGCTTGTTATATCTTTCCAATTTATCGGTCCTATTTGTTTTTTAGAATCTGGGTAATAAGTAATTACCTGATTATCATAATAAAGCATCGTTCTATTTTTTATTCTTGCATTTCTCCAAAAAAGTAAGGAATCGACAACAATGAAAAATAAAACTAAAATTAAGAGGAAGACAAAAGATTTGACAGTGAAGCCATTTTGAATCCAGCTTTTTATTACAATGATAAGCATTACGAGGAGTGTTATTATCTGAAAAATTATAACCCCAACCGCATTGTACTTCAGATAATTTCCTTCAGTTATAGAAATACCTTTATTGTCCATATCTCTCCTTTCTACTGAGCAGCATAAGCACTTTGATTGGCTACTGAGATAATAGATTGTATCTTATCTCCGCTACCAACATAAGTTTTAAGAGCAGTTGCTTCTGATTCCTCACTTCCATTGATAGCTTTATTGACATTATCTCCAATGTCATTTGCTCCTTTAATGTTAGTAACTCCTCCCAGTACTGTATTTCCTGATTCAAAAACTGCTTTCACATTCTGAGGATTGGTAAAACCTGCCTTTGGAATTCCGATAATTTGAGTCACATTTCTTGCATCTTCACTAACCGCTGAGCTTGAAAACACTGATTTTACAACAGTTCCAGCACTTTTTGAATCAGAGAAAGCATCAACTGTACCAAACACAGTATTTGTATGACTTGCCAAGCTAGCCATATCCTTAAAACCTCCTCCAGCAAAAATGCCTGTTCCTAATTCTACACTAGTATATGCAACATCCCCCCATTCTTTTGTTCCCGTTAATTTCTCTGAACCAAATTCAAATCCATCTCGAGCTAGGTTCCATCCTCCATCATTCCCAGCAAATTTTTCCCCCACTCCTCCAGCAAGGTCAGAAGTCGCAAACCCTACACCGATCCACGCTGCTACTACAAAAGGAGTCGCTGCACCAGCTGTAAATACAACAACTCCTACGGCGGCAACAAAACCAACAATGCCCCAAATAAAATCTGAATTTGCTTGATCTTGCTTTTCTTTTTCTTGAGTCCATACACTATGAATACTCTTAATATCAGTGTTATCCTGCTTTTCCATACTTTTAAACTGAGCATTATTTTCAATATATTGAACTTCTTTATTAGCCTCCGTATAACCTGCACCAACGGTCGTTGTAAATGACCCTTGGGCATAGCTTGTCATCGGGGCTGGACTCTTTGAGTAAGTTTGAATGGCTGACTTTATCTGGCTTATCGCATCTGTTACAGGCTGTATTGACTTCGCATAAGCCGCCTCATAGGCGAATTTTAAAAATCTTCATTTATATTTTAGCACAAAAAGGGTTATGTTGTAACATAAAATTTTATCTTTTAGAAAAAAATCTAACTCTTATTAGCTAGATTAATTTGTGTAAACTTCTTCTTTTAGGACGCCAACGTAGGGCAAATTGCGGTAGTGGTTGTCGTAGTCAAGGCCGTAGCCGACAACGAATTCATTGGGGATGGTGAAGCAGGTGTAATCAGGTTTAATTTCGACGACACGGCCAGACGGCTTGTCAAGGAGTGTGGCGATTTTGACGCTTGCGCCGCGGAGTTCAAGCATTTCACGGACGTATTTAAGCGTGCGACCCGTGTCAATAATATCCTCGATAATCAGGATGTCGCGACCGTTGACAGGCGCATCAATATCCATAATCATCTTAACTTCGCCCGAGGACTTCGTGCCCCCATGATAGCTTGAAAGCGTCATGAAATCAATCTCGAGATGCGCGTCAATGCGCTTGATGAGGTCCGCCATAAACGGGGCAGAGCCGCGCAAAATGCCTAAAAGCAGCGGGTCTTTATCTTTATAATCTTCTGTGAGTTGCGCGCCGAGCTTTTTACACGCGTCCTGAATTTCCGTTTCTGATACAAGTACTTTTTCGATGGATTTATCGAGTTCCATTTTCTATTCCTTCCTGATTTTTACCCAAATAATAGTCTTTATTTTAGCATTTTTTGCGCCTTTGCTCAAATCTGAAGTGACACCAAGCGCAGGAATAGCTAAAACTTCGTGTTTGCTGGCTATCAGCGGCAACGCGCGCATCTCGAGTGGAGTTTTTTCATCAATAAAAAATTGTTTGAGTTTGCGGTGGCTGCCGTGAAGCGTGATTTTATCGCCCTCTTGACGCTTTCTGATTTGATAATCAACTGACGGGAGCGTGATTTCTAAAAAAGTTGAATTATTCGGATTTTCCGTTACAATTTCTAAAAATGACGGTCTGGAGCAGCTGACAGAAGTAATAAAAAAGCTGTCAGCCGTTTTGGTCAGCTGATAGGTTTTTGTCAGCGGATGGCGATATTGCGGCGTGCGCTCCAAAATGCTCACGACCTCGTCAAACTGTGCACGTGAGAGTTGCAAATCTGGAAATTTTTCGAGATATTTTTGCAAGGTGACATTTTTCCAAACGGGCGAGAGCTGACGAAAATCGATCAGAGACATCACGTCTGGCAGCTCACCGATTTGCTCGTTGACAGCTGACAGATAGAGACCCACTTCGTCTGAAAGGCGCGACAAGGCTTCTACGACGCGCGGATTTTCACGTTCAAGTGCGGGCAAAATCTGATTGCGCACGCGATTTCTGAAGTGCTCATTTTCCGCATTTGTCGCGTCCTCAAAAAAAATGGTTGCGTCAAGCTCTGATTTTTCAAAATTCAGCAACGGCCGCACAAGTTCGCCGCTCGCAAAGGGCTGTCGCGCTGCAATGCCAGACAAATGGCGCAGGCGCCTGCCGGCCGTTGCGCGCATGAGAAAAGTTTCCGCTTGGTCGTTTTTATGATGCGCCGTGACAAGCGTTGTTGCGCCTGTTTGCGCCATGACGTCTTTAAAAAAAGCATAGCGAAAATCGCGTCCCGAATTTTCTGTGAATTTTCCTGTGAATTTTTTCACAAAAAAAGGAACTGACAGACGTGCCATCAGCTCGCGTAATTGCGCCTCTTCACTGTCAGCTGGCGCGCGCAAACCATAATTGACATGCGCGCAAAACAAAGTCACACCAAGCGTTTCGCGGAGATTGTACAACCACTGAAAAAGCGTCATTGAATCTTTGCCGCCTGAGAGCGCAATGACTATTTTTTTAGAACTATCAAAAAAGCCCTGCGCACGCACGATTTTTAGAAATTTGTCCTGACCTGTCATTACTGATCCGAGGTGCTCGGAGCTGAGCTGCTTGAGCTTGGTGCCATAAATAATTTTTCGCCTGGCAAAATGTACGAATACTCGCTCCGTGCATATTTCTGAATATAATAAGGATTTTGCATATTTTTGATGAGCTCAGATTGACTTGAAGCCGCATATTGCTGCTGGGAGCTTTGCAGCGTCGTTTTTGCATTGGTCGCGCGCGCCTTCTCAAGTCCCTGAAATGAGCTCAATAGGCCATAAGCTGGCAACGTCAGCACCGCAATGACCGCAATCAAAATCAGCCCCAAATAACGTCTGCGCGGCGCCACGTTTTGGCTTTGCTCTTTCATTTTCTGGTTTGTAAAATCATTGTTGAGCCGCATCACGCGCGGCTTTTGCTGATTTTCATTATTCTCCATCGCCCGAGAACCTCTCTTCGCTTATGATTTCATACATTTTTTCAGCCTCTTCCTTGCGCGCATTTTCCGTGAGCAACAAAACTCGCGTCTCGAGCACCTTGTTCCCAAATCGAATGCGTATCACGTCGCCAATTTTCAGGACAGCGCCCGCTTTTGCAAGTTTGCCATTGACCTGAACGCGCCCTTTGTCCACGATTTCTTTTGCTACCGGACGACGCTTAATCAGGCGTGAAACTTTTAGAAATTTATCTAACCTCATGATTGCTTATTATAGCACGTTTCAAAGCAAAATAAAAACGCCTTGTCAGACGCCTTATTTTTTTCTGCTCTCACGGTAAATTTGCCTTGCCGTTTGGTAATCTTGCTTAAAATTTGGATAGTCCTTTTTAATCTTGCTGGCTGTGATGAGAAAGAAAACGGCAGATGCGATTTCTAAAATCAATGTGAGCACACCAATTACAATGAACATGGTCGCGTTACCATTAGACATAGCAACAAACAGCCCTAAACTTACAAAATTCAGCACATACAACAAAATCGGCCCGACATGGCGAATGGCGCCCACCTTTTTAACTTTTGACAGATATCTGGCATGATAGAAAATCGTCAAAATCAAGAGAAAGAATCCAAGATTTGCCTTGTATCCCACTAAATTTAGCAATAAAATAAGCAACATCGCGATTGGAAGAATAAGCGAAACTGACCAAGATTGGTAGGGCGTACTCGCCGCGATATAGGCTTGTTTAGGTGTTTGATTTTCCATTAATTTCTCCTTTGTAACATGACAATTATACCACACGCCACTTATTTTTTAGTCTTCAAGAAATTTTAAACCTGCATAAATTATCCTTTTGTTTCACGTGAAACATCTTTTTGATTTCTGATTTGTGCAAGTTTCTCTGCAAATTTGATAAGCTCTTGCAACCAGTAAATGTCTGACTTTTCAGGTTTTAAGCGAAAAATCATTTGACCGCGCTCCTCCGATACTGTCGCTTTCAGTGCACAATTTCCCAGTGCCTCAAAATAATCTTGTCCGCCATAAATAGCGTGCGAATTTTTCGATAAGGAAATACTCAGCTCACGCGGCGTTTTCTCGATTTTCTCAATCAAAGCATCGTCAGCAAAGTGTTTCAGTAGGCCGATTTCAAGCAAAAACGCAACTTCGTCAGGATAGCCGCCAAATCTGTCATAAAGCTCATCTCCAAGATCTTCATAGTATTTTCTTGAATCAATCTGGCGAATGCGCTTGTAAATCTCGATTTTTTGTCGCTCATCCGCAATGTAGCTTGCAGGCAAAAAGGCGTCTAAACCAAGCACGATCTCACAATTCGTGCGCATTTTCGTCGGTTCTGATTTCATGCGCTTCGTGAGCGCTTCTTCGAGTAACTGAGAATAAAGCTCAAAGCCAACCGAATCAATAAATCCTGATTGCTCTGCACCCAGCAAATTCCCCGCACCACGGATAGAAAGGTCACGCATGGCGATTTTAAAGCCGCTTCCAAGCTCGGTAAAGCCTTTGATCGCGTCCAATCGTTTTTCAGAGACTTCTGTCAGCACTTTATCGGGCTGATACATGAGATACGCATAAGCAACGCGATTGGTGCGCCCCACGCGCCCACGAAGCTGATAAAGCTGTGACAGCCCAAACTTATCTGCATTTTCAATAAAAATCGTATTGACGCTTGGAATATCAACCCCCGTCTCAATAATTGTCGTTGTCACCAACACGTCATAATCGCCATGAATAAAATCAAGCAGAGTATTTTCAAGTTGTACTTCATTCATGCGGCCGTGAATAAAGCCAAAACGCGCCTCTGGCACCAATTCTTCAAGTTGCTCCACCTTCTGCTCGATGCCTTCCACACGGTTAAAGACGTAAAAGGCTTGACCGTCGCGCGAAATTTCGCGTAAGATGGCGTCGCGAATGACGCCGTAATTTTGCTCCATCACATACGTCTGAACAGGATAGCGGTTGGTTGGCGGCGTTTCAAGAACTGACAAATCGTGAATGCCAAGCATGGACATGTGAAGCGTCCGCGGAATCGGAGTTGCCGTGAGCGTCAGGACATCTATCTGCGTCTTCAATTCTTTGAGGCGCTCTTTGTGCTTGACGCCAAAACGCTGCTCCTCATCAACCACCATGAGTCCAAGATCAAAAAATTCGACATCTTGGCTCAGCAATCTGTGTGTTCCGACAATCAAATCAATCCGATCGTGTTTGAGTTTTGCAAGAATTTCTGTTTGCTGCGCTTTTGTTTGAAAACGCGAAAGAACAGCAACGTTGACACCAAAATCCAGAAAGCGCTCGGACATCGTTTGATAATGTTGTTCTGCAAGCACTGTCGTTGGCACAAGTATGGCAACCTGCTTATGGTCGTTAATCGCTTTAAATGCAGCGCGCATGGCAACTTCTGTTTTTCCAAATCCAACATCGCCAACAAGCAAGCGATCCATCGGACGCGCGAGTTCCATATCGCGTTTTGTTTCATTGATTGAGCGCAATTGATCGGGCGTTTCTGGGTAAGCAAACGCGGCATCAAATTCTGCTTGATTTTCAGTGTCCTCTGAGAATGCGTAGCCCTTGCTTGCTTGGCGTTCTGCGTACAATTTGATGAGATCTTCTGAAATATCTTCGACTTCTTTTGAAACACTGGATAACGTTTTGCGCCAACGACCGTCGTTGAGACGATTTATGCGCGGCGCTTTGCCCTCTCCCGCTGTATATTTTGTCAAGTTTGATAGCTGGTCAATTGGAACGCTAATTGTATCACCATTTTGATATTCAAGCGTGAGATAATCGCGATGCACACCAAAGACAAGGAGCGTCTGAATCCCCAAATAACGACCCACGCCATGTGTTTTATGAACGACATAATCACCTATTTCAAGCTCATTGTAATCTTTGAGGCGTTCTGCATTCGTAATATTGAGCCTACGCGCACGTTTTTTGTGCTGTTTGCCAAAGATTTCGGCTTCTGTAATGACGACTAATTTTTCATCAAGGAAAACAAAGCCGTTTGACACATGTAAATCTGTCACATTTACTCTGTCAACTTGTAACGAATCCGTGTCAACCTTGATGAAATCAATTTCCATTTCAGCTAGTCTTTTCGCGAGTTTATCAGCGCTGACAGCAAGTACAACTGTAAATCCTTGGCGTGTAAATCTGTCAACTTCTGTGTAAAGCATGTCAAGCTGACCAAAAAATTGTTGCATAGAATGCTGTTGAAAATTGTACAACTTATCAAATCTTAAATTGCCCATTCCTTTTTGAAAATTACTGAAAAAAGTAATGGATTTGTGATTTCTGAGTGCTGAAATCGTATCTAACAAATACTGTTGCCCTTCGAGACTGCGCTCCATCTCTTTTTCAACCAAAATGAAATCCGCCAAATCAAGGGAAATTTTATGATTCATTTCATTTATTTTCTGAAAATCATCGACAAAAATCTGTAGGTTGGCTGGAAAATAATCCCATAAACTGGCTGACTTTTCGTAAAAATACGCTGCAAATTTGCGTAATTCTTGATGATAAAAATGCCCGTTTGCAGCTGACACAATTTCTTCAAAATAGGACTGATTATCAAGCTCTTTTGTCAGCGCTGACAGCTTTTTAGCGCCTTTATCAAACTCATCTGTACTCAAAATCAAGTCGCTTGCAGGTGTCAACTCCACGCTGTCAAGCTGCTGTAAACTTCGCTGACTCTCAGCGTCAAATGTGCGGATGGTGTCAACCTCATCGCCAAAAAACTCGAGCCGCACAGGATTTTCATTGTCAAGTGTGTAAACGTCGATAATATCTCCGCGTACAGAAAATTCGCTGGGTCTCATTACGCGCTGCACGCGCTCGTAGCCTGAACTCGCAAGCAAATTAACTAACCGTTTGAGCCCAAACTCGTCCCCGTTCTCTAGGCGCACGTAACTTTCTGCGAATGTATCTGGCACTGGCAATAAACTCCGGAGCGCCATTATGGGCACAATCAAAAAACCAGGCGCCTCTCCCAACAAGAAGCGCAAGGCTTCCAGACGATAAGCCACGCGGTCTTTTGATGCCAAAGCAAATTCTGCATACACGCTGTCATCCGAGAAAAATTGGAACACATCAACTCCGCTGATTAAGCTTGAAAGCTCATCGTAGAGCGCATTGGCACGAAATTGCGACTCGACAATCACCACATATTTGTCAGGATTATTTTCATACGCATTTGCCATGACAAGCGCTTCAGAGGTGCCTGACAAGCCCGTCAATAATGTCCTTTCTGCACGCGAAAAACCTGCCTGCCATGCTTGAAGATCCTTATTTTTATCAAAAAATTCTGTAATTTTCATGATTACCCGTTTCTAAAAGATGAAAAACTCGGATTTAAAGACAAGCTGTTTATCACAGATTATCCGTTATATTTGCTTTGGACCTTATGAAAATCGCCCGTTTCAACCCAATATTCAAGTGCATCTGCCGCTTTTTGAATCCCCGCGCGCGCTTCATCTAATTCTACTTTATCAAATTTTCCAAGCACATGATTCACAACTTTTTCATTTTCGTGTGCTGGGCGGCCGATTCCGATTTTCACGCGGTTAAATTGCTGACTTCCAAGATGTACAATGAGAGATTTCAGCCCGCGTTGTCCGCCTGATGAACCTTTGTCTCGTAAACGCACGCGCCCCACGGGTGAATCCAAATCGTCAACAACAACCATCAAATCTGATAGCGCCAGATTGTAATACGTCAAAAGAGGTTTGACAGCACGGCCTGATTCATTCATAAATGTTTGTGGTTTCACGAGAAATATTTTTTCACCGTCCACAAAGCCGCTTGCAACTTCTGCTACAAACGCTTTCTCTAAACCAAAGGTCAATCCGAGACGCTGCGCCAACGTGTCAACGGTCATAAAACCCATATTGTGTCGCGTTTCTTCATATCTATCGCCTGGATTGCCCAGACCGACTATCATTTTTGTCATAAACTCTCCAAAAATCTCCTGATTTTGATAAATCAAGAAAATTAACGTGTCAACTTTCTGTCAAGTTGCTGTAAACTCTCTTTACATATTTTAAAATGGCTTATCTTCTATGTCTTTGGCTTCTTTTGCTTTTTCAATTTTTCGCAGACGAAAGGCAAAAATAAGTTCAATAATAGCTGCAAAGACTAAACATAAATAGATAAAATCATGAAAAAGTAGATAGAAACTGAGCCCAAGTGCTATCACGACCAGACTCATCATAAACATTCCTGTACTAATTTTCATATTCTTTAGATTTCTTACACATTAAAACGAAATTCCATGATATCGCCGTCTTGAACGACGTAATCTTTGCCTTCTTCGCGCAAACGGCCTGCCTCACGGACAGCTTTCTCTGAGCCGTACTGTACCAAATCGTCAAAACTCATGGTCACTGCACGAATGAACCCTTTTTCAAAATCCGAATGAATCACGCCAGCCGTTTGTGGCGCTTTCATGCCGCGTTTGAAGGTCCAAGCATGAACCTCCTTTTCGCCAGCCGTCAAAAAAGTTGCAAGGCCGAGTAAATGGTAAGCCCCGCGTGTCAACTGATCCACACCCGATTCAGCAAGGCCCATTGCTTCTAAAAACTCGGCTTTATCTGCCGCGTCAAGCTCCGAAATTTCTTCTTCTGCGCGCGCGGAAATCACAACAACCTCCGCATTTTCTGTCGCTGAAAAATCGCGAATTTGCTTGACATAGATGTTAGATTCAGGATTTGCTACCGCGTCTTCTGAAACATTTGCCACATAGAGCACCGGTTTTGTCGTCAACAAAAATAATTGCTTGACCATTTTTTGCTCGTCTTCTGAAAACTCAATCGTGCGCGCGGATTTTCCGGCTTCAAGCACGGGTTTTATTTTTTCCAAAAGATTAAATTCAGCAAGAACTGTTTTGTCTTTTGTTGTGCGTGCAATCTTTGCAGACCGCGCGTAGCGCTTTTCAACAGACTCAAGATCCGCCAAAATCAACTCCAAATTGATCGTTTCTATATCAGAAATCGGATCAACAAAAGCGCCCTCGTGCCCTTGCTCACGCATGACATTTTCATCATCGAAGGCGCGCACAACGTGAATAATCGCGTCCACTTCGCGAATATTGGCCAGAAATTTATTTCCGAGGCCTTCGCCTTTACTTGCTCCTTTCACGATTCCTGCGATATCCGTGAACTCAAACGTCGTCGGAATCGTCTTTTTGGGGTGATACATGTCGCTCAGAACGTCCAAGCGCTTATCTGGAACTTCAACCATTCCTACATTGGGGTCAATCGTTGCAAATGGGTAATTTGCGGCCTCTGCGCCGGCTTTCGTGATGGCATTAAATAACGTGGATTTGCCTACATTTGGCAAACCAACAATTCCTGCTGTTAAAGACATGTCGCTCTCCTTGAAAATAATCTCTGTCCATTTTAACACAAAACGGTACAAAATCTAAACTTGACAAGACTGAGCGCAACAAAAAACCCTGTCAGTTCAGGATTTTTTTAAGCTTATGGTCAAAATCGTGGCGCGCGAGCATCACGATTCGCTCACAATTCGTACAGCGAATTTTGACATCTGCGCCAACGCGACTAATTTCCCACCGATTGGCGGGCTTTCCTGTGGCTTTTATACGGCACGCATGCGGCTTTTTCATCTCAACAAACTGTCCGACTTCAACTTCCATACGGCTATTGTAACAGATTTGACGACGGCTGACAAGGTGTATTTATAATATCACAATTTCTACCTTTGGGCCACCAAGTAAAATAAGCACTTTTTCAATTTCGGCAATTGGCTCCCCGTAAGCCCGACTCAGAGCTTCGGCATAAACCGTCATTTGCGCCGTGTATGTCGCGCGAATGCGCGCAATATCAGCGTCCGTTTTAAATTTATTCGTTTTATAATCAAACAAGACCAGATGCGTCGCACTCGTCTCGGCGTCCGAGTATTTGATAAACCCATCAATAATGCCGCGAATAATCACGTCTTCGTCCGCTATTTCGTCCATGCGCACAAAAGAAAACGGCATTTCCTTAAAAGTTATCGCAGTATCGCGGATCAAACGCGTCCCAAAACGCGTTTCAAAAAGCTCTTGGATGCGCGGAATAAAAGCTTTTTCAAGCTGATGGTGAGATTTTTCATTTAATTTCAATTCTGTCAGCGCTGACAGAATCGCGGTTTCCGTCGGATTTGAAAAATCAAGTCGTTCCAGCAGCGCATGCACCGCCGTTCCCAAATCGGTGCCTTTGAGCGCGCTGTCAGCCAGCACATCAAACATCTCAAGCGTGCGGCTGGGCAATTCTTGCGTTTCGAGTATTTCTGTTGTCTCAAATAGCGCTTGATTTCTGAGCTCAATGTGTGACGGCGACTGAACGCTGGCTGTTTCTGTCGCGCGTTTATGCGCATAGCTGGCTGACATTATTTTTTTGGCTTGCGCGATTTCATCGCTCATTTCCATCAGCCCGTCAAATTTCTTTGATTCTTCTAAAAGCCTGTCAAATCGCGGGTTTTCAGCTGACAATTCTGAGATAGCAGCCAATTGTGAGCTGACAGAAATTTTTAAGGACGATGACGCTGAAAAAACATGCTGCAAGGCTAAAATCCAGTATTGATAGCCTTTTGCCTTATTTCGTGCAACGTCTGATAGAATATTCCCTGTTAATTTGATTGCCTCAACTGATTTGAAAATGTCTGAAGTCGTTGTTTTTCCGACCAAATACACCTTTTTTGCTGCACGCGTCAGCGCAACATACAACATTCTCATTTCCTCGGCAATCCGCGCACGGCGCAGTTCTTCGCGATTGACAAGATAGGGTAATGTGTCTAATTTCACGTTGGCAAACGGGAAAAAATAATCCGCTGGCATTTTTTTCTTTAAATCGACTGTGTGCTGAAGCCCAATTCCATTTTTTCGGCTGAGAATCAGGGGTTTTGACAAATCAGTGGTGTTAAATTTCGTCGAGAGGTTCATGAGAAACACATAATCAAACTCAAGGCCTTTCGCGTGGTGAATCGTCATCACCCGCACTGCGTCTCCTGGCAATTTGACAGTGACAGCCGTCAAATCATTTTCCTGATCAAGCACCGTTTCAATCAACTTGATAAACTGGAAAACGCCTTTATAGCCGCTTTCTTCATAACGCTTGGCACGTGTTGATAAGGCGTGTAAATTTGCCTGACGCTGTAGACCATTCGCAAGCGCCCCGACATATTCTGGATAATAGCTGTCTTCGTAGATTTTTTGAAGCAAAACATGAATCGGCGAAAGAATAGAGAGTTCTCGCCAAGCTGTAAACATGACTCTAAACTCTGTCAACTTGCTGTAAAGCGGTGAACTTTGTCGTGACGTATCGTCTAAAAAAGCCTGTATCTTCTCCCAAAAACGCACACGCGTGTCACCCATCAGCGAAATCTGTGTGAGCTCATCCTCATCAAACAAAAAGAGAGGCGAGCGCAGCAAGGCGACCAATGATTTATCAAATAGCGGATTATCAACCGCGCGCAACACGTCCATCATGACTTGAATTTCCATTGATTTTAAGAAATTTTTGGGCGTTTCATCCAGAACAACTGGAATTCCCATGCTCTCAAGCGTTTTCTGTATTTTTTCATTGTTCGTTTTCGATCGCACAAGCAGCGTTATCTCTTGATAGCCGACAGATTTTTCCTGGTGCAAGCGTAAAATTTCTTGTCCAGCTAAGCGAATTTCCCCATCTGACAAGGCTTCTGGTTGTTCTGATTCGTCCTTGTCAGCCGTCGGCTCGGTTTTATCGGCTGAATAAATCAAAAATTCAGGTAAAAAATCGGTATCATCAACATCTGGAAACGTCGGATTTCCCTTGATTAATTCTGACTTTTCATCATAATCGAGTTCGCCCAACGACTTGTCCATCAGGTGTGAAAATACAAAATTTGTGAAATCAATCACTTCTTTTCGAGATCTAAAATTTTCTTTAAGTAAAATCAATTCGCCAGACGACACGCCGTCCACAAATTTCTCATCATAACTGTCAAATTTTTCCTGAAAAAGCTGCGAATCAGCCAAGCGAAAACCATAAATTGACTGCTTAACATCGCCCACCATAAAAAGGTTTCGCCCATTTGAAAGAAGCTGCAACATGCGCTCCTGAACATGACTTGTGTCTTGATACTCGTCAATTAAAATCTCAGAAAATGACGCCTGCAGGTGCTGCGCCGTGTCATTTGCCGATTCTTCCAGAATCGAAATCGTGAAATGTTGAATGTCGCTAAATTCGTACGCATTCATTTCTTTTTTATAGACCAAAAATCGCGCGTAAAAAGCCCTACAAAATTGCTGTAAACTTTTCGCCAATTCGAGCGCTTGCGACTGATAGTCAGCAATTAATTTGGCGTGCTTGATGCGATTATTGAAAGCTGAGAGTACGCCTGGCTTTGACTTTGTCCCAATATTTTTTTCAAATATCTGATCAAGTTCCAGTTCTTTTGATTTCTTCGACGTAAATTTTTTTAATTTTGTGTCGTCAGACTGCAAATCATTGAAAATTTCTGCAAACGTGATAAAATCACGCGTTTCAAACGCCTGCAGCAGGACGTCTTCGTTGTCCAACCAAAGCGTCACTTTCTCAAGAACTACCTTTGAAAATGCGGACTCAGCAACGCCCAAGCGGAAACTGTCAAACAATTCCTGTAAACTTTCCTTGACACCTTGTGTCATATTTGTTGGCAGTTTTGCGACATCATCATATGTGGAAAAGCCTGATAAAAAACGCGCTTCAAGCCATTTTTCTGGATTCTCTGTGGATTGACAGTAGGTGTAAATGCTGTCAACGCTATTAAAAAAATTGTCCAGCGTACGATCGGGTGAAAAATTTTTTAACGTCTTTGAAAAGCCATCAACTGACAGAAATTCTTCAATCAATGTCTCAAAAGTCTGCTTTTTTAGAAGCGTTAGCTCAGCTGCATCGCTCAAAATTCTGAAATTAGAAGCGACACCAGCCAGCTCAAAATGCGTGCGCAAAAACTGCTGACAAAATGCGTCCATCGTTCCAATTTGAGCATGCGAGAGCTCTTGCAAAGCGTGTCGAATGCGTAATAAAACAGTCTGATTTTTCTCTTTATGCGCTTGAAATCCAGCTTTTTTGAGTTCACGCTCAATGCGCACATGGAGCTCTCCAGCTGCTTTATTTGTAAATGTCGAGACAAAAAGGCTTTCAATGGAGACGCCAGAGATAATTTTTTGAACAATCCGATTGGCCATGACAGTCGTTTTCCCAGAGCCAGCGCTCGCGGAAACTAAAATATTATGTCCCTCACTAAAAACAGCACGTTCTTGGGCTTCTGTCAATGGGTTGTCAAACTGTAAACGAAACGTGTCAACCACTTTACACCTCCTTTTTCATCAAATTTTTCTTGATTTCGCTGATGGACGCAACAGACAAAGGACGTCCTATTTCCAGCATATGCCTGTCTGCTTCAAAGCGACAAATAGACTTAAACGGACAATAAGCGCAACCGAGCACCGTATCATTTTTATAACTGGGATTAATTTTGACAGTTCCTGAATGAATAACGCCTGCCGCCGACTCAAAGCTCGATTGATTCATTTTGAGAAGCTCCGTCACCTCAGACGGCGTAAAAACATTTGTCTGACTTGAATCTTTAATCAACGAAGACTCGGCTGCCATGTATTTTCCAGTTTCATTTTTCGTTGAAATTCTCAATCCATGATAAATGCCATCTGTCATCATTTTTTTTGAGAGCTCATCTAAGGTGTCAACTTTTGAAAATGGGAACACTTGATTTTGAATATGCAAATAAAAGGCGCCCAAAAAAATATCATTTGGCGTTTCATGCCGCAAAACATCAAGATAAGTCAGCAGCTGCAAATGCGTGCTGTCGACCACATCACGCACATTGAATGCGGTGTTTCCAGATTTGTAGTCCACAATCATTATTTTCTGATTGGGAAATTTTTCAATTTGGTCAATTGAGCCATTGAGTTTTAGTCCCTGATAAATCTCCAAACCGCGAATTTTCTTTTCTTGGCCGCCTGACACAGGAACGATGCCTTCTGTCAGCGCTTGTTTCAGGACAGCAGCCGTCTGCCAAATAGACGCTTTCACATTTTCATAAATAAACGCTGACACATTGTCTTTTTTAAAAATATCTGTCAATTGAGCCTCTTTATCAGCGCTGACAAAGACTTGTGACAACTTATCATCAAAATTAGCGACTGACAGAGCCTCATCAGACATCAATTTCTCAAATATTTTGTGTGAATAACTGCCGATTTTTGACGCATTGATAGTTTCTGGCTCAAAGTCCTCTATGCCCAAAGTTTTTGATAAAAAGTAACGATATTGACATTTATAAAAATCCTCAAATGCGCTCACAGAGCCAGTTAAGCCTTGACTGTAAACTTGCTGTAAAGTCTGCGTTGACAGCTTTACAGTCTGTATGTCACGCGCAATTTTCCCCGAAAGTGCTGCAAATTTTTCATCTTGCTGCGTCAATAAACGAAAAATAGAGCCCCAAAAAGGATGTTTTTTTTCAGACGCCGCATGCATCGCAAGTTCACGCTCAATGCCTCCTATTTCAGCAATCATGGCACGCGAATTTGCCATATGTTCAAGCGTTTCCGAACTATTTGTCGCGTGAATAAAACGCTTGATTTCAGGCGCTGCATGCGCAAGTAAAATTTTAAAAATAGGCGAGCTTTCGACCGCTTCATTTTCTATAATTTGCGGGGCTGAAAGCGTCAATTTTTTTGTCGCCGAATTGAGCAACGAGAGCGTGGTTAAAAGCTGTTTTGGATAATTAGAATGTCCAAAATCCTCTAACGCGTCAAATTTCTCACGATCCTCATCTGAAATTAAGGTGTGATTTTCTTTGATGCGTGGAAAATTAGACTGTGAGAGCCCAATTGCATAGACAAAGTGGTTGGTTCGCGGCTCAATCAATTCATAATCCTTCACGGTGACACTGTCCGCATTTGACGGAATTTGCCGATAAGTTGCCGTTTTCAAACCAGACAAAATAAGCTCTAAAAAGTCGGTTAAACTCAGCTCTATTTCTGAAAAAATCAGCAAAAATTCACGTAAATTGAGCTCTAATAATTTCCAAATTTGCTCGTGTTTCGCAGCTGAGACGTGATCATTTGCTCGCTCAGATTGATTTAGAAACAACGACATTGTTTCAGAAACTTTTGCCTGACTTAGAAAATTTTGAAATTCTTTAATCCAAGTTTCACCCGATTTTTTCTTTTTTTGACTCAAAAAGAGCTGAATGGGCGAATTTTTTCCCAACATTTTTTCACGAAAACGATCTAATTTTTTGTTTTCAAGTGGCGCTGAAAATTTCAATTTTCCAGAAAATTGAGCTTTCGTCACCCTATATTCAAACGAATCAAGCGTTTCTTGAGAAAATTCAATAGGTTGATAAAGATGCGTTTTTAAGAGACCAAGAACATCATTTAGACGGTAATTTTTTTTATGAATGGACAACAAATGTTCCAAAAGTAAAACCAAAGGATGATCGGCCATGGCTTCTTGTTTTGCATAAAAATAAGGAATTTCAAAACGCGTAAAAATTTCTTGCAAGGGCAGAAAATACGCCGTACTGTCGCCAACCACAACGGTGAAATTTTTGTAACGCAAGGTACTATCCATTGCGAGTTTTTGCTTTATTTCTTTTGCAACCATTTCAATTTCAGCCGTCTGATTGTCTGCTTCCCAGATTTGAAAATATGCTGCCTCTTTTTTTTCTAAATTTGTCAGCGCTGACAGCGTAAATGTGGCATCATTTTCTATCAGTCGTGTCAACTTACTGTAAACTTGATTGACAGCTTGTGGTGCAATAAATTCCGATTGAACGCCAAAATCAGCAATCATTTTCTCCGACAACTGATAAACACTTTCGGTGAAAATCGCGTTTTTATCCAAGTATGTGCCTATTATGACAGCATCTGAAAACTGATCAAGCGTTTCAATCATCATTTTTTCTTCGGCTGTAAATCGTGTAAATCCAGCAATAATAAAAATAGATTGCTGTAAAGTTGTTGTAAACTTTTTATCATAAAGCGCTTGTAAAAAATCTTGGCTGACAGAAGAAGTCGGATTTATTTTGGCGTAAGCTTGCTCAAATTTTTCTAAAATAAGTTCCAATTCTCTATTTTTTGGGTTTTCTGTCAGCGCTGACAATTCCAATTGGGCTTCTTGAAGTTCAGTTCTCAAATCCACCAACTTTTTTAAAAAGTCAGGTGATTTTTTAAAGCTTGAAAAATAAGGAATTTCTGTTTCATCTAGCGTCATCAAAACACTCTCGAAAAGCATGATTTGCCCATTTTGAGACAATTCAATTTTTCCTTTAGACTT